>DATLII010000740.1:0-8155 GCA_035539495.1 Dongiaceae bacterium | reverse complement strand
GCGTCAACTGGAACGGATCGGACATGAAGAAAACTCAGTGACGCTTGGGGCAGGCGGCAGGAATTTCCGCCGCAGGCTTGGCCCGGGCTGCATCCACAAACAGGTGCGCGGTTTTCTGGTGCTCCACCGCTGCCAGCAATTCCTCTTCCATCGCTTCGTCAGTAGAGCCACCCAGTTCCAACGGACGAATACCCAGCTTGTTGAACAGCTGCATGTCTTTCGACGCTTCCGGGTTCGAGGTGGTCAGCAGTCTCTCGCCGTAGAAAATGGAATTGGCGCCCGCCAGGAAACACATGGCCTGCATCTGCTCGTTCATTTGTTCACGACCGGCCGACAAACGCACGAAGGATTTCGGCATCAGAATGCGCGCCACCGCGATGGTGCGAACGAAATCGAACGGTTCCAGATCTTCCACATTCTCCAGCGGCGTGCCTTCGATTTTCACCAGCATGTTGATGGGCACGCTTTCCGGATGCTCCGGCAGATTCGCCAGCTGGCGCAGCAGGCCGGCGCGATCACGCTGGGTTTCGCCCATGCCCAGAATACCGCCGCAGCACACTTTCATGCCGGCTTCGCGTACGTTGGACAGCGTGTCCAGGCGATCCTGATATGTGCGGGTGGTGATGATAGCGTTGTAGTGTTCCGGCGAGGTATCCAGGTTGTGGTTGTAATAATCCAGTCCGGCATCCGCCAGTGCATGCGCCTGATCTTTGTTGAGCATGCCCAGTGTCATGCAGGTTTCCATACCGAGGGATTTCACCTGCTTCACCATTTCCAGCACGTAGGGCATGTCTTTTTCGCGCGGCGAGCGCCAAGCGGCACCCATGCAGAAACGCGATGCACCCTTCTCTTTCGCCAGCTTGGCTTCGGTTACTACTTTCTGGATTTCCAGCAGCTTCTCTTTTTCCAGGCCTGTGTTGTAGTGGCCGCTCTGGGAGCAATATTTGCAGTCCTCGGGGCAGGCACCGGTTTTGATGCTCAACAGAGTGCTGATCTGAACCGCATTGGGATCGTGAAACTGGCGGTGGACGGTTTGCGCCTGAAACAACAGGTCGTTGAAGGGCAGTTGGAACAGGGCTTCGATTTCCGAAATGGTCCAATCGTGGCGCACGGCGGTCACCGGATTCTGCGATGCGGTCATTCCCTCAACTCCTCTCTTGTCTTAAATGGCTAAATGGATTTGGCTAAAAAGTAGTGTTCACGCGGTCTGGTTTAGGAAGCAATCTTAAGCTGGCGACCCGACTTGTCAACCAAAGCAGAGTTACAAAGTTTACTGCGGGTCATTTTGCAACCTTTGTCGCAGGATATAACGCATGTTCCGCTGCCTGCTCTGCCATCAGCCCGCCCGGGCCGCCACCGACCTCTGCCCCGCCTGTTTTGCCGACTTACCCTGGATTGCGCACCCCTGCCATACCTGCTCCGAACCTCTAGCCGATCCCCGGGAGTCCCTCTGTTTGCGCTGCCAGCGCGAATTGCCGACGGTGGATCGTTGCCTGGCGCCGCTGGCATATCGTTTTCCCGTGGATCAATTGATCCTGGCGATGAAGAATCAGCCCCGACCGGAACTGCTCGCCAGTTTCAGCCGCTGGCTTGCACCGGCTCTGGCCGGCACCGACCGACCCGATCTGCTGCTGCCCGTACCCATGCATCCCCACCGTCAGCAGGATCGCGGCTTCAATCAGGCAGGTCTGCTGGCGCGCCAGCTGGGTCGAGCCCTGAATATTCCCGTGCGTCACGATCTGCTGCACAAACCTCAAGGCACCCGGGAACAGAAATCCCTCAATCGAGAGGAGCGCCAACGCAACCTGGCCAAGGCATTCCGTCTGGAGCGCGTGCCGCTGTTGCAGCTCCGCCCTCGGCCACGGCACATTGCCTTGGTGGACGACGTGATCACGACCGGCGCCACTACGACCATTCTGGCGAGCCTGCTGAAGAAATCCGGCGTGAGGCGGGTGGACGTCTGGGCGCTGGCAAAAACGCCGCTGCAGCAAAGCTGACACCTATTCAGCCAGCCTAAAGCGTTGTCTCCATTGACGCTGTCCCGCTGGCCCGTCACCGATCTATGTTAGGATTCGCCAACTTCCTGCTCCAGAGCCGCCGCCATGACCGCCCCCGAGTTGCACGACGATTATTCGCATCTCACCCCCGACATGGTGATCTCCGCGGTGGAATCCCTGGGCTTCCTGTCGGACGCCCGTATATTCCCCCTCAACAGCTACGAAAACCGCGTCTATCAGGTAGGCATCGACGAAGCGGAACCGATGATTGCCAAGTTCTACCGCCCTCTGCGTTGGAGCGATGCCGCAATTCTGGAAGAGCACGCATTTTCCCAGCAGCTCGCGAATCTGGAGCTGCCCGCCGTGGCCCCCTGGAAAGATCCAGACGGCGTCACCCTACACCGCTTCCAGGGCTACCGCTTTGCACTCTACCGGCGCCAGGGTGGCCAGGCGCCGGAGCAGGACGACTTCGACCAACTGGTGTGGCTGGGCCGCCTGTTGGGCCGTTTCCACCAGGCCGCGAAAACCGAACTGTTTCAGTCACGCCCCACCCTGTCGGTGCCACGCCTGATCCGCGAACCCGCCGACTTCATCCTGCAATCGGAATTCTTGCCGCCTTATTTGCGGGAGCGCTACGACAACCTCACCCGCACCCTGGAGCAACGCTGCCAGCAAGCATTCGACAGTGTGCAACCCCGCTTCCTGCGCTGTCACGGCGACTGTCACATCGGCAATATTCTATGGCACCGGGAAACCGGCCCTTGGTTCGTGGATTTCGACGATTGCATGAACGCGCCAGCGGTGCAGGATCTGTGGATGCTGTTGGCCGGTAGCCGCATCGAACAGCGCGCCCAGTTCAACGAATTGCTGGAAGGCTACGAGGAGTTCAGCGATTTCAACCGGAGCGAACTGCAACTGATCGAGCCCCTGCGTTCCATGCGCATGGTGCATTACGCCGGCTGGCTGGCGCGGCGCTGGAGCGATCCCGCTTTTCCCGCCAATTTCCCCTGGTTTAATTCCGCGCACTACTGGCAAAACCACGTCAACAGTTTGCAGGAACAGGTGATGTTGCTGGACGACGAACCCTTCCAACTTTACTGAAGTTCAAGCGCGGCCAACGCAAGTTATCCTGCCTAACGTCTTGTTTTACCTTGTGCCCGTTTTTACGCGGTTGACTTTCATTCTCAGAACCATAGACTTCCATCTCATGAAGGGGAGTAGTTCCCGCCGTGACTGTCGTCATCACGGGTTGGATGCCAATGCGCATCAGCCCCGGCACCACGGGCAGGCCCAGGCCTGCGAACGAGACCTTTGTCGCAATGACAAAGGTTTCGCGTACCCGGTTATTGCGTCGGTCCTGTTACGCGCATTACCGGAGACTCCCGATGTACTTGCTCTTGCTTTTCCACTTCCCATTTCGCCACTGCCATCTCCCATCCGCCAAGACATCGGCGCTCAGCGCATTTGATGACGTGCTGCAAACGACCTCGCAATGCCGGGAGGATCTGCCATGCACACGATAAGCGAATGGTGGATGTGGCCCCTGTTCGCGGGCTTCGTCGTGGCGATGCTGCTGATCGACCTGTTTCTGGTGGGCGGCGGTAAACAACACCGCGTTTCCGCCAAGGAAGCGTTGATCTGGTCGCTCATCTGGGTTTCGATGTCGTTTCTGTTTGCCGGGGGTTTCTGGTGGTACCTCGACATGCATTACGACCGTGCCATCGCCAATGAAAAAACGCTTGAATATCTCACCGGCTACCTGATCGAGAAATCACTGGCGGTGGACAACGTGTTCGTCTGGATCATGCTGTTCTCGTATTTTGCAGTGCCGCTGGAATTGCAGAAGCGTGTTTTGCTGCTGGGCGTGTTCGGCGCGCTGATATTGCGCACTGCGATGATTCTGGCGGGTTCCTGGCTGATTACACAGTTCCATTGGATTCTGTACGTCTTCGGCGCCTTCCTGCTGTTCACCGGCATCAAGATGCTGTGGTTGGCAGATCAGTCACCCGACCTGGAGCAGAATCGGCTGATACGTTGGCTACGATCTCACATGCGCATCACCACGGAACTGAAAGGCGACCACTTCTTTGTGATGGAAAAAGGTGTGCGCTACGCCACGCCGCTGTTTCTGGCGCTGGTGCTGGTGGAAATCTCTGATGTGATTTTCGCGGTGGATTCAATTCCGGCGATTTTTGCCATCACTACCGATCCATTCATCGTGCTCACATCCAACATCTTTGCCATCCTGGGTCTGCGCGCGATGTATTTCCTGCTGGCAGATATGGCGGATCGTTTCTCGCTGCTGAAATACGGCTTGGCGATCGTGCTGGTATTTATCGGCGTGAAAATGATGCTGATCGATCTGTACAAGATTCCGGTGGGCTTCTCGCTGGCGGTGGTAGCAACGATCATCGGCATCTCGATTGGATTGTCGCTGCTTAAAAACCGGCGGCACGAGCGGTTGAAACAGGAGCGCTTGCAAAAAGCAGTCACGACAGACACATCACAATAAACTGGCAAACAAAAAGGAGGCATCGCTGCCTCCTTTTTGCCAATTCCGTCGTGCTGACTTGCTTCTCGCTGAACTGCTCTCAGGCTGCCTTGCGCAGCGCTGGTTGATCCGGCAACTTGTCCAGCAGCTCCTTCAAATGGACGGTAGGCTGACCCAACTTGTGGCCTTCATCGATAAAGGTTTTCAGCATCATGCGCGTCTGCGGCGCCGTTTTCACGAAATGGAATTTGACGAAAGATTCTGCATCCATCGGCGACAGAAAGCGCATCACCGGCAACGCCATCTTCACCCAGAACAGACTGAACAGACGCTCCGTCCAATTCTGCCGCTTGCCGAATTTGGCTGCCACAATCCGCAATGCCTCTTTCGCCGCATCCACCGCCAGATTCAACGAACCACTCAATTGCAGTTTGCGGAACGACCAGTGCTCCAACTCCAGTGACGCCACCAGCGGAATCATCCACGCAGAACGATCCGCGTAGGCACGGCTGGCATCCTTTTCGATTTTTACGTCAAGGCGGCCCGACGCCATTGCTTCCACCACCGGTGGCACCCGCTCAGGGCTACCGGAAAATTCCGCCGGCATCATCGGCAGTAACAAATAGGCAACACCGTTCTTGCCAGCATCCGGGTGATAGTCCGGCAGATCTGGCAGCGGCGTCTGATAGCAAATAAAATTCACCACCCCGCACACCACTTGCTCAGGCGGAAAAATGCTCATGATGTAATCACGATCATCCAGATCCGGTTGCAGCATCACGATCGTGGCATCGCCTACCACGTCTCGCAGCTGGCGTAGCCATTCCTCACGCAACGCAGTAGAAGGCACCGTCAGCCACACCTGGTCCCATTGCTGCTCGCGCAGATCGGCCATATCGGTGAAAATGGCATCGGCCTGAAAGCGTTCAGCCTCACCCAGACCGCTCCGACGGCACCGGTACAGTGTAAAACCCCGTTCGCATTGCTCTTGATATTGTTCTTTTACGAAGTAGGAAACGGACGCACCGCCGCGCTGAAGATAATGTCCGTACACCTGTCCCACTGCACCAGCGCCGACGATCAAAGCTGTGACCACGACTTAATTTCCTCACGAAAGTGACAGTCTTCCGGATTCTAGACACAGCTGCTTTGCACCAACAAGGTCAAGGGTTTGGGTAAACGGACGCGTTTTTATATCATGTTGTTCTAATAGAATCGCACTCACAACCAGCGCTTCTAACGCGGCATTTCTGTTCAGCACAGTGTTACCTTATAAGGATCAACTCATTGTTATGGATAAGAAAATAAGGGCTGTTACCATCTCACCCACTCGTAACAAATGCGATAGCTGTTTCCAGTCGCATTGCTGCCGTTATGCGACGCAGCAGATCGTGGCACCTCGATCGATGCGCGATTTCGATCATTTGCTGTGGCAGGTTTCCCATCGATCGGTGCATGTATTCAAGGACGCTGATGGCTGGTTTTTACGCATCATGAGTGATTGCGAACACTTACAGCAGGATGGACGTTGCGGAATCTATGAACAGCGGCCGCTGGTGTGCCGTGAGCACAGCAATGAATTCTGCGAGAAGGATGAGCCGATCGAAACTGCCAGTGAGTTGTATTTCCAGGACTACACGCAACTGCATGCCTATTGCGAGCAGCGCTTTCGGAATTGGGGTAAAAGATTCGAGCAGAAATAAAACTGTCGGAAATAAAAAGGGGCTCAATCAGAGCCCCTTTTTTCATACATCTTCAGGATCAGGGCTGCTCATCGTCAGCCGAGTCATGCGCCTGCTTGCTTTCGATACCTTTCTGGATCAACTGCGTGGGGTTCTCAGGATACAGAGAATCCTCCAGCTTACGCAGCTTGCCGTCCTCATCCACGCCCAAACTGACTTGACGAATATGGTCGTAACGGCGATCGGTTACCTGCTGCGCCTTTTCACTGTTGCGAATGATGGTCGGTTGCAGGAACAGCAACAGATTACGTTTTTGCAAACGATTGGATTTGGCCCGAAACAGCGCCCCTACCAGCGGAATGTCACCCAGCATCGGCACTTTCTGCATGGCGTTGCTGACATCATCCGCAATCAAACCGCCGGTCACAATTACTTGGCCGTCATTGGCCAGAATCACCGACTTAACGGAACGCTTGGTCGTCACAAGATCCTGTGCGCCTTCAGTCGCTGTCGTTTTCACCGCCGACACTTCCTGCTCCAACTGCAGCCGAATCACTTCACCATCATTGATTTGCGGTGTGACTTTCAGCGTCAAGCCCACATCCTTACGCTCAATCGTGGTGAAAGGGTTTTCATTATTGGAGCCAGAAGTTGAGCCGGTCACAAACGGAACGTTTTCACCCACGATGATTTCTGCTTCCTCATTGTCCATCGTCATGATGCTAGGAGTGGACAGAAGGTTGGAGCTGGAATTGCCTTCCAGCGCCTGAATAACGGCAGCAAATCTCACTTTGCCGTCTGAACCGATATCGGCACCCGCCAACGCCAAACCTGAAGGCAATGAAAGTGGAGTATCGGACTCTGAATCACCATCACCGCGCACCGCAGTGACGATGCTGCTGAGCGGTGTCATGCCACCCACATTGAAATTGGTACCGGCTAACCCATTATCCGTGTCGCCATAGCCCCACTGCACGCCAACGGCTTCCGAGGTATCGCCCGAAATCTCCACGAACGCTGCCTCGATCAGCACCTGAGCACGACGCACATCCAATTGCGCCACAATAGTTTTGATTTCTGCCAGATCCGACGGACCAGCCTTCACGATCAGAGCGTTCAGCGTTTCATCGGCCTGAATATTCACATCGCCAGTATCGCCGCTGCCCGATGACATGGACGACATAGAAGGCGAAGGCCGCGACGTACTGCTGGACCCGCTCATGCCGCTAGCGCCAGAGCCGCTAGTGCTGCTGGAGGAACGGGATGATGAGGACCGGCTGCTGCCAGTCGATGCCACCTGACCTGTGATCAACCCGCGCAGAATCTCCGCCACTTTCACCGCTTCAGCGTGACGTAGGTAAATCACGCTGGTACTGCCGGTGTTATCCGCCGGCTTATCCAGATCCACCAGCAGGGCTTTCACCCGCATGCGGGCGGTTTTCTCGCCCCGCAGAATCAGACGGTTGGTCCGCTCCTCCGCCACTACCCGCACCTTGGCGGCCGGGCTACCACCCGCAGCACCGGGGCGCTTGTTTGCTGCGCCGGTGTCTACCGGGGTCAACTGTTCCAACGTTTTCACTACATCGCCCACCCAGGCATTTTTCAGCTGGATCACTTCCACGTCTTCGCTTTCCGCACTGTCCACCCGTTTGACGATCTGTATCATGCGTTCGATGTTGGAGGCGTGGTCGCTAATGATCAACGCGTTGGCGGACGCCACTGCGGCCAGGTGACCGTATTGCGGCACCATCGGACGCAGAATCGGAACCAGCTCAGTGGCATTGGTGTTCAGTACCGGAATTACGCGCGTGACCATGCGCTCGCTGGGATCACCCTTGTCAGTCAGCGGCAAGTCTTCCTGCTTGGCGCTCTGGTTAGGTACGATTTTGACTACGCTGCCGGCCTTCACCGACGCGAAACCATGCACGCGCAACACGCTTTCAAACATGTTGTAGATGTCGTCCGCCGACATCTCGGTGTTGGAA
>DATLII010000739.1:0-4675 GCA_035539495.1 Dongiaceae bacterium | reverse complement strand
GCTGTAGGTGTTGCCGGCCACGATTTCAGAAATGATGTTGAAAGCCAACATCTCTGCCTTGGACGGCGTCATCGGTGTGATTTCGCGGCCCTGCATCAGGAAGCTGCTGTCGACGTCGGCGCCCACCATGTGCAGCCATTTGATCAGCGCATGAGGATGTTTGGTTTCCTCATACAACCACACGGCCAACCACTGGGTGAAATCCAGATCATCCGCAAACATTTCCATGAACGACTTGGTGGCTGAATAGGTGGTGAGTTCACCAAAGGCAATGGTTTTGATTAATGCAATCAGATTGTCATTGACCTTGGAATGATCGATCTCATCCCAAGGAATCTCTGTCATATGCCAACGGGCTTTTTCCGCTACATCGAACAGTTGGTAGTAGGTCAGATCTTTGAAGACGTTGCTTACCGCAGTACCCATGTTGATTTCCTCCCGATCAAAGTGTCAGTTCCATTCTTGCTGAGTGTCAAACCCTGAGTGTTGCGGCCGGGTTACGCCATACCACCGTTGATGCTGATGATCTGGCTGGTGATATAACCCGCTTGTTCTGATGCGAGGAACCCCACCAACGCAGCCACTTCTTCCGCCTTGCCAGCCCGTTGCATGGGAACGATGGCTTTGACGATTTTTTCATCAAAATGTCCTTCTGCCATGCCGGCTTCGATAATGCCAGGCGCCACCACGTTCACGGTGATATTGCGCGAAGCGAGTTCCTGTGCCAAGGATTTTGTAGCGCCATGCAGACCGGCTTTGGCTGCCGCATAATTGGCCTGTCCACGATTACCCATAACACCGCTCACCGATGAAATGCTGATGATGCGTCCTTTACGTTTACGCATCATGGGCATCAGCAGCGGCCGGGTGACGTTGAAAAAACCATTCAGCGAAGTATCGATGACAGAATCCCAGGCAGCTTTGTCCATGCCAGCCATGGGCATGTCCTGTGTGATGCCGGCGTTGTTCACCACCACATCAATAGCGCCTTGCTGACAGAGTTCATTCAAAATCTGTTCGCACAGCGCGCCATCCGTTACATCAAATACTACCGCCTGCGCCTGACCGCCCTGCTCCAGAATATCGGCCACCACCTGATTGGCTTTGTCGACATTGCGATTGGCATGGACGTAGACGAACAGTCCCTGCTTGGCCAGCTGCTTGCTGATGGCGGCGCCGATGCCGCCACTTCCACCGGTTACCAGTGCTCGTTGCATAAATTCCTCCTCATCCCTTGGTGGGTGAATTCCTGTTTTAATTGCCGACGATCAGGGAAATGATGCCCTGTGCGTAAGGCTGGCCCCCAATGCTGGCGCTAACCCGATACTGAAATACCCGGGATGCGATGGAAATCAGATCACTGCGAATCTGCAACAGCGTACCAGGCTGATCATCCAGATAGGGCTGGAGCAAATCAAAGTCGCGCACCACGCCCAGAAATACGATGCGATTCGGAGAATATTGTTCGAGATCTTCCACCGCCTCATGCGCTGACGTGGCCAATGCCGTCAAGTGAATCGCCGCAGCCTGGGCGCCATACTCCATCGCATGCACCGACGAAACACGTCCATTGATACGCAGCGGATTAGCGGGGTCATTGTGGGAGGACGCGGTGCATTCGATGGTTTCGCCATTCCAGGATTCCACCGTTTCCAACAAGAGCATCGGCGGTTTGTGTGGTAGGAATGCCGAGAACTGCTCTGCCGTCATGCGCTGCGGAAGCGCAGATTGGATTGGGGCAACCGGTTCGATTACTGCAGACATGGCTGCAACTCCACATTCAGACGGGAACGTTCGCAGTATGGCAACGCGATTGCTTGGGTAGTGGCGTTCGCAATGGCCGTCAACAATGGCAATGAGCGCGCGGCACCCAGGCTGGTGCGAACTTTTTCCAGCACTCCCTCATCCATACTGGTTTCTTCTTCACCGTCTTCCAGGCGTATGGCCAGACTGCTCAGCGAACGGTCTGTTTTGATAGGTGATAACAGCAAGCCCACACTGAACGGTTCGCCATTGACCGTGCGCGGATCCAGATGGCCTGGACCCAGCGCGTCGTAAGCAATGAACAGCACCGGTCTGTCTTCAGTGGCAACGGAAATGGCAGCCTGCAACAATCCGACTGCAAAGCTGTATTCGCCGCCGGTCACGCTGGTAGCGCTGGCTTTGTTACCCAAAATAATGCCGAGATGCCCCACCGCTGCATTCAGGATTACGTTTTGAAATTTTTGCGGAGACACCTGCTTTTCCGGCTGCGTCAACGCTACAAAGATTTCATCCGCGATATGCAAATCCCCTTCCGCGCTGGCAAATAGCAACTCAACATCGGAGGGGTCGAAGTGGGTTTGTGTCAATGCTTTTTCAGCCGCCTGCAACGCTACATGCATGTGCAAGCTGGTGCGACGTTTGATGTTAGGCGTCAGATAAGCGCAACTGACGGACGGTGTTGGGCCGAATGTATAAGACTCATCGCCGCGCAGGATGGATTGAGCGGCCTGCCAATCCGGCAAGCCCGGCCCTAACACGCTCACGGCTTCTACATATACGGGATTCATAGCGCCGCTCCGAAAATCAGGGTGCTGTTGTTACCACCAAACCCCATGGAATTGGTGAGGCCGTAGCGAATGGCCATGGGTTCATTGCGCAACAATACGCGGCATCCCATACCATCATCCACCTGCTCCGTGTTGAGCGAAGCCGGTGCCAGACTTTCCTGCATGCCCATCAATAGAATCAGCGCTTCGGTAATACCGGACGCGCCTTGCGTATGGCCAGTCCAACCTTTGGTGGAGCTGCAGGTCATGCCTGCCCCAAAAACACGTTGAATGGCGGAATCTTCCGAGGCGTC
Source organism: Dongiaceae bacterium (assembly GCA_035539495.1). Taxonomy (GTDB): domain Bacteria; phylum Pseudomonadota; class Gammaproteobacteria; order Pseudomonadales; family Ketobacteraceae; genus Ch67. The sequence continues at coordinate 1,830 of DATLII010000739.1, read as the reverse complement.
ATTCATCGGCGTCGCCGAGCCATGTGCATTGATATAGTCGATGGCCTCTGCCTTCAAGCCAGCACTTTCCAACGCCAACCGCATGCAGGTTTCAATTCCCAATCCTTCGGGATGTGGTGCTGTCATGTGATAACCGTCGCAGGTTTCGCCGTAGCCCACCAGGCGCAGATTATTGGGATCGGTAGGTGCCCGCTCCAACAATGCGACACCGGCAGCAGCACCCAGATTGATGCCATCGCGATTTTTGTCCCAAGGACGACAGGGATTGGTCGACAAGACGCCGAGGGAACGGAAACCGTGCATCAGGGTGTCATTGAGTCCTTCCGCACCAGCCACGATAGCGGCGTCACAAATTCCCGCCTGAATGGCACGAGCTGCAGCAGCAAATACTTTCGCACTGGATGAGCACGCGGTGCCAATAGTGGCATAAGGCCCGGTAATTCCCAGCACGCGACGTACATACAACGTAATGGAAATCAGACTGCCGCTTTGATGATAGCGGTCAACGAAATGGAATGAATCCTTTTCGTAAATTGAGCCATTGCGATACATGCGCTCGAGTTCGTCGCTACCACCGGTGATGGTGCCAAGAAAGCAGCCAACGCGGTGAGCGCCATAACGTTCTTTCGCGGACGCCACAGCTTCTGGAACGCCATCCTGCTGCAGTGCAGCCTGCACCAGCCGAATGCAGTTGTTATCGTAGATGGCGTAATCATCTGCCATTTTCGGCGTCTGCTGATCATCGACATGGCCGAACCACGTCGAACCCAGACCGGGGCCCAAATCGAAGTGACGCAAACCGCCGCGATGGTTGCGTAAGGATTCGAGCGCTTGTTGATTACCCACGCCTAATGCACTGACCAGGCTGTATGCGGTCACATAAGTGGGCGCGATGGGTTGAGAACGATTGACAGGCATGGTCCATTGCTCCTACCGGCCCGCAGGACCGGAGAAAAATATAACAACGAAACTCACTTCCTTGTGGTGCTGAACTCACCCGATGCAATGCTGCTGTTGCCGGAATTCAAGCAAACAAAGCGGAAAGCATCGCTCGATCGGGGAGTCAGCTGCACACGCAGCTGATCACCCGGTATCAAAGGCGTAGTGAACTTCACCCGAGATAAACGCTTCATCTCGAGGGAATCATCGAGTTGAGAAAGCGCCACCCGGACATATTCCAGAATCACCACACCCGGGATCAGCGGATTGCCAACGAAATGGCCATTCGACGCGGGATGGGATTCGGCTATGTCAATGCAGTATTCGAAATTAGGCTGTTGCGACTGCATGCTGGGGTTTTCCGGCGGTTTCCTTGCCTATGTTCTCGCTGATGAACACGTGCAGATTTTTAACGCAGTACATGGCATTGCGACTGGCTTCATCTTGAGCCTTCATTTGCACACCGTAGCGCTGCTTGACGACCGCGCCGATTTCCAGTGCGTCGATGGAATCCAGGCCCAGAGCACCGGTTGCGGTGTCACCGAACAACGGAGTGGCCGGTGTGAATTCAGCCTCCACTTCCAGGTTCAATGTCTCCAGAACCATATCCAGGATTTCTTCTACAGTTGGTGTTTTCATGACGTGCGTCCCTTTCTTTTGGTTGACCGACTTGGTTGAATTCGTACCTGACAAACTACTTTCAAATGCTTCAGATTCGCTAACCATTTGCGATCGCTGGCAACAACGCGAGAACGGGGGAATTGCGGAGATAGAGACGGTGCAATTCCTTTGCTGACTGCGTGGTGGCAGCGTACATATCCGGTGTACAGCCAGGCCTGATGGGCCCGATAAATTACTTCAACAACTTTATTTGTTGGTTGCTTGCAAAGC
>DATLII010000738.1:0-4195 GCA_035539495.1 Dongiaceae bacterium | reverse complement strand
TTGTAGTGCAGCATGAACGGATCGGACTTCATGCCTTCCAGGTAATCCAGGTTCTGCGCGTCACGCAGGCTGCCCAGCGTTGCAGTCACGATGGCCTGGGTTTCGCCACGGGTGAACAGAGCAGAACCGTGAGTGCGGGGCAGAAAGCCGGCTTCCACCTGGATCGGGCGCACGGTTTTCAGATCGCGGCCGTCGATACGGGGGTTATGGGCCAGTACGTTCTCACGCACGATGCGGTATTCCAGATCGCCAAACGCGTTCTTGACCACTTGCGGCGGGAAGGCAGGGTTTTCCGGATTGCTCAATGCAGCCAGGGCGGCAGCTTTGATTTCGCCGATCCGGGTGTAACGAGCCTGCTTGTCACGGATCAGATAGGCTTCTGTCACCTGTGCTGCATAAGCCGCCAGTGCTTCCTTCAGGGCCGTGTTCTCAGCCGGTGCCTGCCAGTTTATCGCCGGTTTGCCTGCTTCTTTGGCGAATTCCTTGATGGCATTGATCGCGACCTGCATTTCCATATGGCCGAACAGTACCGCGCCCAGCATTTGGTCTTCGGTCAGTTCCTGCGCTTCCGATTCCACCATCAGCACGGCTTCATCAGTACCCGCTACCACCAGTTCCAATTGCGAGGTTTCCAGATCCTTGTAATTGGGGTTCAGCACATACATGCCGTCGCGGTAACCCACGCGGGCGGCGCCGATAGGACCTTGGAAAGGAATACCCGAAATAGCCAGAGCGGCAGATGCACCCAGCAGAGCAGCGATATCCGGATCCGTCTTCTTGTCGGTGGACATGACAGTGGCGATTACCTGCACTTCATTGAAGAAGCCTTCAGGGAACAGCGGGCGGATCGGGCGATCGATCAGGCGGGAGGTCAACGTCTCTTTCTCGGAAGGACGGCCTTCACGCTTGTGGAAGCTGCCCGGAATACGGCCGGCAGCGTAGAACTTTTCCTGATAGTTAACAGTGAGGGGGAAGAAATCCTTGCCTGGATCTGCATCCTTCTTGGCAACAACGGTGACCAGCACCGAGATGGAGCCTGCGGTTACCACGACCGCACCAGTGGCCTGACGGGCTACCTTGCCGGTTTCCAGTACGAATTTCTCATTACCGAATTGAAACTCTTTTCTTACGACCTTGAACATTTTTATTCACCTTACAGTTCATATTCCCGGCCAATTCCTGCCATGACGTCAGGGTCGCTGCCATGGCAACCGGGATGCTTTGTTTGATTCGTTGTTGGGTACATCTGGTAACCAGCTCTCGTTCACCACGTAGCTCGCAGCAACCGGCTATCAGATGCACCCGACCCTTTTTCCAACAACAGTTTTCTTACAACTGTTTTCAACTACATAAAAAAACACGGCACCTGTTCCGGGGAACAAGTGCCGTATTCCAATCTGGCTCAGTAACCGTCGCCCCTGCACACCCGAAGGCAGGCAGCGGCGGCGAAAAGCGGAATCCAGTATTGCCAATCGATCATCAACGACGCAGGCCAAGCTTGCCGATCAGGGCGTTGTAGCGTTCCTGATCCTTGCGCTTCAGGTAGTCCAGCAGCTTGCGGCGGGAGTTAACCATGCGGATCAGGCCACGACGGGAATGGTGATCCTTTTCGTGGGCCTTGAAGTGACCTTGCAGCTGGTTGATCTGGGCAGTCAGCAGAGCGATCTGCACTTCCGGCGAACCGGTGTCACCCGCTGCACGCTGGTGTTCGGAGACGATCTTGGCTTTTTCTTGCACGCTAATTGGCATTGTCTTGCTCCAATATGCATTGATAAAAACCGCAGCAACCACGCATATTTACAGTTGTTGCGGCATACGAGTGCTCGCGCCTTCAGACGGAGCTGTTTATCAGGCGGCGTGGAGCGACTTTACCGTCGTCCTGTATTTCGCCTACCCCGATAAATTCCTGGCTTGGGCCCAACAGTTTGACCCAGCCTTGCAACGGCGCGCCCGGCACTTGTACCGGATGGCCATTACGCAAATAAAACGTTGTATTTTCAGATAGTTCCAATGCTGGCCAGTGATCAGCACTGGTGCCCAGAGGCAGCAGCAATTGGTCCAATGCCTGATGCCCACCGCTTTCCAGGGCTGCCACCAGGGTTTCTATCGACACCGACTGCTCCAACTGGTAGGAGCCCGCCTGAGTGCGGCGCAATTCTACCACATGTGCCAGATTTCCCATCGCTCCGGCGATATCTTCCACCAGATTGCGGATGTAGGTGCCTTTGCTGCAGCGGACATAGAGGCTGAAGAACTGCGCGTCACAGTCTAGCAAGTCCAGCTGATGAATCCTAATCTTGCGCGGTTGCCGCTCGACTTCCACTCCCTGGCGGGCCAGTTTATACAGCGGCTGACCATTGTGCTTGAGGGCCGAGTACATGGAGGGCACCTGCTCGATTTCCCCAAAAAAGCGGGGCAACACGGCAACCAGGGCTTCGCGGCTGACATTATCGGTGGAGCAGGTTTCGATCACTTCGCCATCGGCGTCGGCGGTATTGGTGCGTTCACCCCACTTCGCCTTCACCACGTAGGCCTTGTCGGCATCGAGCAGATATTGGGAGAACTTGGTGGCCTCGCCGAAACAAAGCGGCAGCACGCCCGTAGCCAGGGGGTCCAAGCTGCCGGTATGGCCAGCCTTGTCGGCGCCGAACATGCGCTTCACCCGCTGCAGGATCTCATTCGAGGTGCAGCCTTGGGGTTTGTCCAGCACCAGTACGCCATCTACCAGACGGCCTCTTTTTCCGCGACGTTTTGCCACTGCTTATTCTCCGCCGGGACCGCTGGTGCCGCTGTTGTCATTGCCGTCACGACCACCGCCATCACGATCGGGATCGTCGCGGCCGCGTGCTTTGTCTTCCGCCACAGCAGCATTGATCAGCGCCGAAATGCGCGGACCTTCAACGATGGTCTGATCGTAATGGAAACGCAGGCGGGGCATGACGCGCAGCTTGATACTTTTCGACAGTAGTGAGCGCAGCAAACCGCTGGCATTGTCGAGCACAGTCAGCGCTTCTTTCACTTTGTCAGAATCGCCGATGGCCATGAACGTGATGTAAACGTCGGCATAGGACAAGTCCTTGCTTACCTTCACACCGCTGATGGTGGGCAAGCGAACGCGCGGATCCTTGATCTCCCGCTGAAGCAGGAGAGCAAGGTCACGCTGGATCTGGTCGGCAATTCGCTCGGTGCGGCTGAAGCCACGGGAATGATGACGCACTTACCGCTTACCTCAGATGGTCCGGGCCACTTTCTTGACGTCGAACACTTCGATCTTGTCGCCGGGTTTCACGTCGTTGTAGCTCTTCACCGCGATACCACACTCGATACCGGCGTTGACTTCGTTGACGTCATCCTTGAAGCGGCGCAGGGATTCCAGTTCGCCCTGGAACACCACTACGTTGTCGCGCAGTACGCGGATCGGCTTGTTACGGAACACAGTGCCTTCCATAACCTTACAGCCAGCCACAGCACCGAACTTGGAAGAACGGAACACGTCGCGCACTTCCGCCACACCGACGATTTCCTCGCGCAGCTCGGGCTCGAGCAGGCCGGACATGGCTTTCTTCACGTCTTCGATGATGTCGTAAATCACGCTGTAGTAGCGCAGATCGACACCTTCTTCCTGACACAGCTTGCGTGCAGACGCATCGGCGCGCACGTTGAAGCCCACGATTACCGCGCGGGACGTCAGCGCCAGGTTGACGTCGGATTCGTTGATACCACCGACGCCAGCCGACACGATCACGACTTTTACCTCGGGCGTGGACAGATCCTGCAGGGCTACCTGCAAGGCTTCCAGCGAGCCGCGTACGTCGGTCTTCAGCACGATGTTGACGGACGCAGTGTCACCCGCGCTCATATTCTCAAAAATGTTTTCCAGCTTGGTGGACTGCTGGCGGGACAGGCGGTTGTGACGCAGTTTCTTCTGGCGGAAATCCGCCACTTCACGCGCTTTACGCTCGTCCGGCACGATGAGGAATTCCTCACCTGCATCCGGCGCACCAGCCAGACCCAAGATTTCCACTGGCATGGACGGACCCGCGCTTTCGATCTGGCGCCCGGTTTCATCCAGCATGGCGCGGACGCGGCCGTAATGTTCACCCGCCAGCACCATGTCACCCCGGTTCAGAGTACCGGATTGCACCAGCAAGCTGGCCACCACACCGCGACCTTTGTCGACGGAGGATTCGATGAC
>DATLII010000737.1:0-5039 GCA_035539495.1 Dongiaceae bacterium | reverse complement strand
TGCTGCAGGTAGTGGCAACGTAAGCCCCCCAGGACTTGAGCAGCTGGATTGCTAGTGAACCGATGCCGCCAGATCCCCCCTGAACAAATACTTTTTTGCCGTTACTGTTGTCCGGCCCGAGCCCTGCCTTTGTCACCAGTGCATCCCACACCGTACAGGTCACATAGGGAAGCGAGGCTGCCTGCTCAAAAGAAATCGGCTTTTCATAGACTGGCGGCTTCGGCATTTTGATGACATGCGCCGGTGTCGAGATGACATATTCGGCATAAGCACCCTGGGCTTTGGGGCTCGTCACGCCAAAAACGGCATCGCCCACCTGCAGATCCCTAACCTGTGACCCGGTCTTCACCACTTCCCCGGCCACATCACGGCCCAGAATCAGAGGCAGTTCGAACCCTCGCATTTTTTCAAACAACACGCGGCCGTAACCGTCCCGCATACGGTAATCGATGGGGTTGACCGAGGTCGCATGTTGCCAGATAAGCACTTCATTTCTACCCGGCTCCGGAACGCCGATATTTTCGATGTTAAGAACATCAGCGGCAGATCCATATTGGCGGATGACGACGCCTTTCATGACAGTGTTCGTCATGATGGGCCTACAACTGGCAGCGGAAGCTGCGCAATATGTTGCGCTTGTTCCCACGGCAAGCCGAGGTTGTAAAGCAGAACGGAGGCGGCACGCTCGGGAAAGCCATCGGTGGAAAAGCCGAGCTGCTTCAGAAAACCGGTCTGGTCACGCGCATTCTCAAGATCAGCCGAAATGGCACCGAGAAATGCAGAACCAACGGTGATGAACGTCATAAAGGGGTCGGGTACCGTGAAGCGTCCTTTGGCAATGCCAATCTGAATGTCACGCAACAGTCTCACGCCTAAGCCATGCGTCAGTGCCCGCGCTGAAAAGCCCTCTCTTACCAGGAATTGTCCCCACAGCGGTTCACGGCGGGCGCGCAGAATGCCATGGCGAAAACAGATCGAAATGACCTCGGCAGGATCTTCCACACCGCTGGTAATACGTTCGAGCGCATCGGCGAAGTCTTCGAACAGCGCATCCATAACAGCCGCATAGATCGCTTCCTTGGAAGCAAAATGGTTGTAGAACGTGCCAAAGCCGACATCGGCAGCCTCGGTGATGTCGTTGATGGCCACAGCATCCATGCCGCGCTCAGCCATCAGCCGGAATGCGGCATCCAGCAACTTTTCGCGCGTCTTGCGCTTGCGCCTTTCACCACGCGGTTCGCGCTGAGCTGGTTCTGTTGTTACCGGCGCTGTTTGCGCCTGGGGCGATTCAACGTCATTCAGAGCCTTTGATGGGTGCTTCTGTTTGGGCATGGGACGGACGGCTCCTGTCTGAGTGCAAAGGCGGGTGATTACTGAATGGATCCATTATGGATTACTTGATCATAATTGACAATATCATCAGTTATGCGTAATTTGTCAGTATTGCTACTGCAAGCGCTGCTAACAGGACCCTTTCATGCCCGAGCTTCTTACGCCTCAGCCGGCCCGACATTTGAATCCCACCGCCAAGGCCACTTCCCTGGCCTATCTGATCTTCGAACGGCCAGACCTCGACAAGGCCGAGCGCTTTCTGCTGGATTTCGGGCTAACTGTTGCCACTCGCAGGACTGACACGCTCTATCTGCGTAGCACCTCATCCGCCCCCTATTGCTACCGCGTGCACAGGGCAGATAAGCCGCGGTTTACCGGCATGGGTTTTACCGTAGGCAGTCGTGGGGATCTGGAGAAACTGGCGCGTTTGTCGCGTGCAGGCGCGATTGAGAAAGTCGCGCATCCTGGTGGAGGGGAGCGTGTGGTGCTGGCGGACCCGTCCGGATTTGTGGTCGAGGTGATCCACGGCCAGCAACCGGTCAGTGAGCTACCGCATCGAGGTCCTCTCGACTGGAATGTCGCGGGTGCCGCTTTACGTATCAATCGTACGCAACGGTCTGCTGGCGAACCGCCGGAAGTGATTCGCCTTGGCCATTGCGTGATTGAGGTGGCCGACTATCAGGCTACGAGCGCGTGGTACACCCAGCACCTCGGCCTGATCCCTAGCGACGTGCAGGTATTGCCCGATGGTTCGCCCGCTGTCACCTTTTACCGCCTCGATCTGGGCGACATTCCCGCCGATCATCACACGCTGGCGATGGCGCAGGGTTTCATGGCTAGGTACAGTCACAGTGCCTTTGAGCTGGTGGATGCTGACGCCGTGGGTATGGGGCAACGGGTACTGCGCGAGCGAGGCTGGAGACATGCGTGGGGCCTTGGTCGCCACATTCTGGGCAGCCAGATATTCGATTACTGGAATGATCCCTGGGGCGACAAGCACGAGCACTACTGCGACGGGGATCTTTTCACAGCCGATCATCCGCTGGGCGTGCACCCCGTCAGCCGTGATGCCATGGCGCAGTGGGGGCCGCCGATGCCAGCCAGTTTCACCCGGCCAAAGCCCGATGCTGCAGCGATGACAGCGCTCGTACGCAACCTGCGAACCAGCCCTGATATTAGCGTGAGCAAACTGCTCACCCTTGCAAAGCTGTTCGGTTGAATTCCCGATAATGAACGCCGATGAAACCGACATTCAGCGTCGCCGCCTGCTCAAGACGGGTGCGGCGATGGCCATGGTTGCCGGCAGCGGACTTGCGCTCACAGCTTGTGAGCCTGCGTCTGCTCCCGCCGCAAAGCCTGAAATCTCTACACCTTCTACTTCAAATAAACGAGCTCCCCTTATGTCGCTTAATATCGTCCACTTCGAATACCAAAGCCGTGCCCAATGGGGTGTCATCCGTGGCACTCAGATCACGCCCATTCCCGGGGAATTTCTCACCACCGGTGATTTCATACGCGGTACAACATTGGTCGAACTTGCTGCCTTGGAAGGCAGTACGCTGGAACGCTCAGCAGTGAAACTGTTGTCGCCGGTGACGCACAATCAGCAGTTCGTCTGTCAGGGCGCCAATTATCGGCAGCACATGATTGAATCGGGAATGGACCCAGACGAGAAGACGTACAACATGATCTTCACCAAGGCATCAAGCTGCATCACTGCGGCTGACAGCGACGTCATTAAGCCGGGCATCGTCCAATTCCTCGATTACGAGATAGAGCTTGGCTTGGTGTTGCGTAAAACCATCAAGGGCGCAGTGACAGTCACGGATAAGAATCTGCACGAGTATGTAGCCGGTGCGGTGATCGTAAATGACTACTCCGCACGTGATGTCCAGATTCCGCAAATGCAGTTCTATAAAGGCAAATCCTTCCGCACGTTTGGACCGGTTGGACCCTGGTTGACGCTGCTGGATGCTTCCAGTATTGCCGCCCTCAAAAACCTGCAGCTTAAGCTCACCGTAAATGGTGAAGTGCGTCAGCAGGACAGTTCGGCGAATCTGGTTTTCGGACCTGCCGAGACGCTCAGTGAGCTTTCCACTGTACAGGATTTCGATGCCGGCGACCTGCTGGCGACCGGTACGCCCGCCGGTTGTGCATTGTCAGTGCCTTCTCCTGCCAAGCAGAAGATCGGCGCATTGTTGCCGGAGAAGACAAAATGGGATTTATTTTTTAAGGTGCAATCGCAACGCAGGCAATATCTCCGCAACGGTGACTTGGTTGAGGCCAGTATCCGCGCGGCAGACGGCAAAATAGACCTTGGCGTACAGCGCAATCGCATTGTGGCGGAGACCTGATCCGCCGTGTAAGCGTTCAATGTCAGGGGACGGAAACATTGTTCCATGCCGGAATTATGAAGTGCGCAATTTGTCTTTCCTACCACACATTGCGCCATGCCCCGGCGCCGGGCTCCGCGCAAGCAGTATTGTGCTGAGACTGTATTGAAGAACAGCGACCCCACTTTGAGCGCAATAACCATGAATTGAAAGGTATCCATGATCCCATCAGCAGCTTAGCCAAACACTAAGCAAATGGGAGAAACTAATGCCAGCGTCCGCTTTGGTTGATCATTTTAATAAGTAATGCTGTTATCGTAATTCCGCTTACAGCTTCCTGTGCCTGTTCGAAATATTGAACTCGTTGAACAAGGACCCTTGAAATCGTGGTTCAACGTGAAAGATCAAATTTCAGTCTGTTCCTCCAACTCCAAGGCATCATCAACTTCGATTCCCAGATAGCGAACCGTGCTTTCGAGTTTGGTGTAACCGAGAAGCAAATCACCTACAGACGGAACATCAGGTGTGGGACATTGGCTTTTTTCAATCGTTCAGATCTTGCGTTTGTTGCGAACAAATTTTTGCGCGCTTTTGTTGACAGCGCTGGCATGCTCGTCATTTCACGCTTTCGTTCTTGATTTCAGCAGCCAGCTCACCGCCTATGGCGTGCGAAGCGTCACTGTTGGAATGGTGTCGGTATTCGTCATCACCTGGCGCTGAGGCATGTAATTCAGCAGCAGTTCTGTTTCCTTTCTGACCGCGGCGTAACACTCGCAACTCAGCGCTTCTAGCTTCGACCGGTCAAGCACTTTGATGAGTCCGCGCGAATAGGAAATCACACCCAGCTGCTGCAATTTCAGCGCTGCCTGGGTAACGCCTTCGCGGCGGACACCCAGCATGTTGCCGATGAATTCCTGGGTCATGGTCAGGTGGTTGTGAGGCAGGCGGTCTGCGCTACTTGCGTGATCAGCGCCTGGGTGTAACGCAGCATCAGCACCAGCAACTGGCCATGGCGGTTGAACTCCTCTCTTACCCGCGGCCTGGGCAGGCGATAGGCGTAACCCGCGCTTTGCACCAGCGACCGGCTCGGCGTGCTCTCCCCGCCCAAAAACAGCGTAATACCCAGCAATCCTTCGTTGCCCACCACCAGAATCGCAGTCGATGCGCCGCTTTCCATCACATATTGCAGCGAGACAATGGAATCCGTTGGAAAATAGACATGGCGCATGGCGCGCCCGGATTCATACATGATTCCGCGCAACGGCAGCTTCACCAGTTCCAGATACGGAAACAGACGGCCCTGAACGTCAGGCGACAATGCGGCCAGGAGATGATTCTGCTGGGGATCGGGTTTAACTGGCATCGGGGATAAGG
>DATLII010000736.1:0-4804 GCA_035539495.1 Dongiaceae bacterium | reverse complement strand
GCGGTAGGGGTGCGGGTGACATCTCGCGGTTTCGGCCGTGATCGTCGTTACCCCATCACCTGCAAGTGGCCGGCGGGGGAGTGAGTTTGCTCAAATCCCTCGCCGTGGTCTCTCTTATATAAACGTTACTTGCGGAACGGCGAACTGAACAGACTGCCGACAAATTTGCCGAACGACAGCGACCAGTCGAAGTAGTCACGCCATTCGGTGATCTTGCCGTCTTTCACTACGAACACACCCATGATCGGCAGTTCGGCGCGGAAATATTTTCCACCCAGTGTGTCCACCCGTTCGGTCAGCACCACGTTGCCGTTGGTGGCGATGTTCAGCATGTCCACCTTGAATTCCGTCACGGCTTTGCCCATGGCTTGAAACGCCTTTACCACGTTGCGTTTGCCGCGCGCGGTATGAAAGGGCACGTTCTTATACACGCAATCCTCAGCAATCAATTCCAGCGCCGCGTCCAGATCCAATGTGCTGCAGGCGTGCAGAAAATCTTCCACCACCGTTTGCGCGTCGGACTGGGTTGTTTTCTTTTTCACTGCCACGGGTTCCACTGTTTCTACCGCTTCCATTGTCTGTTCCTCCTTGTACAGTCGGATTAATGATCCCATCGGGGATCGTGCAGTCGAGGCACTCAATCCAGCAAGCCGAACGACACTACGTTCAGCATGGACTGCTTGCCCCGCTTGCCGGTCTCGTACGCCAGGTTGCCGTTGGCGTCCAGGTCCGGATGTTGCGGATAATTGTGCTTCAGTACAGTTACAGCTGATGCTTGCAAATCTTCCAGCCCCAACTCGGCGTAGGCTTTCGCCATGATCGCCAGTGCATCCGGTACTGACGGGCTGGTGTTGAAGTTCTCCACCACGTAACGGCCCCGATTCGCCGCCGCCACAAATGCACCGCGACGCATGTAGTAGTCGGCTGCTTTCAGCTCATAGGCCGCCAGCAGGTTGCGCAGATAAATCATGCGCTGACGCGCGTCCGCTGCATAGAAGCTGTTGGGGAAACGGTTGATCAGACGATTGAAGTCTTCGAACGATTCCCGCGCAGGGCCCATGTCCCGCTCAGTGAAATCGCTGGGAATGAAACGTTCCAGCAGGCCTCGGTCCACGCTGTAGGACGACAGGCCTTTCATATAGTAGGCGTAATCCAGCTGAGCGTGATCCGGATTGGTGTTGATGAAGCGCTCCGCGGTGGCGGCTGCTGCTTCATAATCCAGCGCCCGGTAATGACAGTAGATCAGGTCCAGCTTGGCCTGGGCGGCATAGCGGCCGAACGGGTAGCGCGATTCCAATTGCTGCAGGCGCTCGATGGCCAGGGTCATGTTGTTGTTTTCGATGGCGTCCCGCGCCTCTTCGTAGAACTGGCGCTCCGACAGTTGTGGCGTTTTCGGGTCGGAGGCACAACCGGTCAACAGGGCTGTGAACAGCAGGAAAATAGCGGCTAGAAAGGCAACGGGCCGGTTTTGCATGGGGATAGGTTCGCTCGGAATCGGGTCGGAAACAGGAATCGGACTAGCCGGGCATTATAACGGCAATCAGCGCGATGGCCACATCGGCCGCCACAGTTGGTAGAATGGCAGACCTTTCATTGTCGAGCGAGTTCCATGACCCAACACATTCAACTCCAGGCCGAAGTGCCCGATTCCCTGGCCGGGCAGCGGCTGGACCAGGTGGCGGCCGAGTTATTTCCGGACTATTCCCGGTCCCGCCTGCAGGGCTGGATCAAGAACGGCGACCTGAAAGTAGACGGCGAAGTGCGCAAAACCCGCGACAAGATCCTGGGGGGTGAAGTTCTGGCCCTGGATACTGTGCTGGTGGCGGAGGAAAGCTGGGAGCCCCAGCCAATCGCCCTGGACATTATTTACGAAGACGAACACCTGCTGGTGATCAATAAGCCGGTGGGTCTGGTGGTGCACCCGGGCGCTGGCAATACCGACAGCACCTTGCTAAACGCGCTGCTGCATCATTGCCCTGACCTGGCCACGTTGCCCCGGGCCGGCATTGTTCACCGCATCGACAAGGACACCACGGGGTTGCTCGTCGTAGCCAAAACCCTGAAAGCGCACACCTCCCTGGTGGACCAATTGCAGGAAAAAACCGCGTACCGGGAATACGAGGCGATTGTGGTCGGCGTGATGACCGGTGGTGGAAAAGTGGACGAACCGATCGGCCGTCATCCCACTCTGCGCACCAAACAAGCGGTTTCGCACAGCGGCAAACCCGCCGTTACGCATTATCGTGTGCTGGAGCGTTTTCGCGGCCATACTTACATCCGCGTTCAGTTGGAAACCGGCCGCACGCACCAGATTCGGGTGCACATGGCTTATATCCAGTACGCGCTGCTGGGTGATCCGCTGTATGGCCAGCGTCTGCGTCTGCCCAAAGGCGCCACGCCGGAACTAATCGACGCCCTGCGCCATTTCAAACGACAGGCGCTGCATGCGCGCAAGCTCGGCGTGCAGCATCCGGCGACGGGGGAGTATCTGGAATGGGAAACCCCGCTGCCGGACGATTTCAAAACCATGTTGCAGGTACTGCGTCATGATGCCGTCCAACAGGATTGACGAAACCCTGGTTCAACAATGGCCCCGTCCGGACTGGGCTGTGTCTGCTCCTGCGCCGGCCCGTGTGAAGGGCTACGTCACTACCCGCGCGGGCCAGCTCAGTGCGCATCCCTACGATGGCTTTAACACTGCCAATCATGTGGGCGACGATCCTGGCCATGTCGATGCGAATCGCCGTTCCCTGGCGGAATATTTCAACTGGCAGCAAGAACCGCAGTGGTTGAAGCAGGTGCACGGGATCGACGTGGTCGAGGCCTGCGCCGACGCAATCGAACGCGAAGCCGACGCCGTTTTTACCCGTGAGCCGGGGCAGGTATGCACCCTGCACACGGCGGATTGCCTGCCGGTGTTTTTCGCGAGCAAGAACGGTGACGCTGTGGCGCTGGCTCATGCAGGTTGGCGCGGCCTGGCGGCGGGCGTGCTGGAAGCCACCTTGGAAAAACTGGGCCTGCCCGCAGATCAGGTTCAGGTGTGGCTGGGCCCGGCCATTGGCCAGGATGCCTTCGAAGTGGGTGACGATGTGCGCGATGCATTTCTGAATTGGAGCGAAGCCACAACCGATTGCTTCCAGCTCAACCTGCGCGATCGCTGGCAGTGTGACTTGTATGCCCTTGCCAGAATGCGTCTGCAGGCTGCCGGGGTGCAATCCATCAGCGGCGGCAACTTCTGCACCTTTTCCGATCCCCGTTTCTTTTCCTATCGCCGTCAATCCGTTACCGGCCGCCTGCTGGCCATGCTCTGGATCGAGCCGAACTGATTGCCCTTGTGATCCTGCGCAGCGCTTTACTCAGAGAAACAGTTGATTCAGCGCAACAAACGGCGCACCTTTCATGCCCGGCCGCTTGAAAACCGGCCTCTCCAGCCCCATCTTTTTTGCAATTGCCAAGCACACTTGATCGGTGTGCGGTATCGGTTGCTGTGAGCACATACATTACCAAGCAGCCGTGTCCTGACAGGCATGTTCCATATTGCAACGAGGAATTTTCATGCGCATCGACCGTTTGACCAGCAAACTGCAAATCGCGCTGTCCGACGCCCAGTCCATTGCGGTGGGGCGCGACCACAATTTCATTGAGCCCCTTCACCTGCTGTCTGCCATGGTGGAAGACGCCAGCGGCGGTGTGCGTCCACTGCTGGCCCAGTGCGGCGTCAACATCAGCCAATTGCGGGATGAGATCACTGCGCAACTGATTCGCATGCCACAAGTGCAGAATCATGACGGCAATGTGCACATGTCCAATGATCTGGCGCGCATCCTCAACGTGGCCGATAAGTTGGCGCAGCAGCGCAACGACAAATTCATTTCCAGTGAGATCGTCGTGCTCGCCATGATTGAAGACAAAGGTGCACTGGGTGGCATTTTCAAAAAACTCGGCGTCACCAAAAAAGATCTGGAAACTGCCATCGAAAAAGTGCGCGGGGGTGAAAACGTGAAAGACCAGAATGCAGAGGAATCCCGTCAGGCGTTGGAAAAATACACGCTGGATCTGACCAAGCGCGCAGCCGACGGCAAACTCGATCCGGTGATCGGGCGCGACGATGAGATCCGCCGTACCATTCAGGTCTTGCAACGTCGGACCAAAAATAATCCGGTATTGATCGGTGAACCCGGCGTCGGCAAGACCGCCATCGTCGAAGGCCTGGCGCAACGCATCGTCAACGGCGAAGTGCCAGAAGGCCTCAAAAACAAACGCGTGCTGTCACTCGACATGGGCTCGCTGTTGGCCGGCGCCAAATACCGCGGCGAATTCGAAGAGCGTCTGAAAAGCGTATTGAACGAGCTGGCGAAGGAAGAGGGCAGCGTGATCCTCTTCATCGACGAGCTGCACACCATGGTCGGCGCCGGCAAAGGCGAGGGCGCGATGGATGCGGGCAACATGCTGAAGCCGGCTTTGGCGCGCGGCGAATTGCATTGCGTCGGTGCCACCACGCTGGACGAATACCGCAAATACATAGAGAAAGATGCCGCCCTGGAGCGCCGCTTCCAGAAAGTGCAGGTGGACGAACCCACGGTGGAAGACACCATCGCGATCCTGCGTGGATTGAAAGAACGCTACGAAGTGCACCACGGCGTCGATATCACCGATTCCGCGATTGTGGAAGCGGCCAAACTGTCCCACCGCTATATCACCGATCGCCAGTTGCCGGACAAAGCCATCGACCTGATCGATGAAGCCGCCAGCCGTATCCGCATGGAAATGGATTCCAAACCGGAGTCGCTCGATCGTCTCGAAC
>DATLII010000735.1:0-3725 GCA_035539495.1 Dongiaceae bacterium | reverse complement strand
TTGAAGGGGCTGTGGCCGGTTGTGAGCGCGCACTCCATGCGGCAGCGTTGCTCAATTCCGTCGCCAGTTTCACCCGGTTTCATCGGATCAACGTTCTGGGTACCACCAACGTGTGCCAAGCAACGCTGGCCGCAGGTATTCAGCGGTTGGTGGTGGTGAGCACGTCGGATGTGTTCGGGATTCCCAAGCCTGGGCAAGTTCTGGATGAGTACTGTCCGCTGCAGCCTTGGGGCGAACCCTATGCCGATACCAAGATCGAGGCCGTGCAGACGGTGCGTCATTACCGCGACCAACAAGGTTTGCCGGCAACCCTGGTGTATCCAGGCTGGGTGTATGGCCCCGGCGATCGCCAGTTCTTCCCCGCCGTGTTGGATATGGTTCGCGATCGTCACGTCTTCACCTGGGAAAAAGCCAAGCCCTACGAAATCAACCTGACGTATATCGACGACCTGGTGGACGCCCTGCTCCGCTGCCTGTTATCCCACGAACAGAACGGCGAATACCTGATTCTGGATACCAATACCGGCACGACCCCAAAGCAGCTGTTCCAGACATTGGCGGATCAGGTTGGGCAGCCGATCAGCTTACATCACCTCCCCTATCCGCTCATGATGCTAGTCGCGGCTTGCTCCCAATGGTTGGCAAGACGAGGCTTGATTGCCAAGCCCTTGCTCAGCACTACGGATGTGAAAGCATTCGGCAACGAATTCCACTTCAGTAATCGCCGTGCAGCGGAAGAATTGGGCTGGCGCCCGACGACACCGGTGGCAGTAGGGCTGCGAAACAGTATGGAATGGCAGGCGCGGAGACGGGAAAATCCTGATCTGGTAGGCTAGCGGCCCTTCACCGTCGTTCAAGGGGCTGCAACATGCTCGCCGGACTGCTGCAACTGCTGCTGTTTCATCTGCTGGGCTTTATCCTGACTACTGCGCTGCACCTGCCAATACCGGCACCGGTGGTGGGTCTGGTATTGTTGCTGATGTATCTGATGCTGCAACGCTCTGCCAGCGAATCCCTGCTGGAAGCCACCGGTAAATTGCTGCCTTTCCTGCCGCTGTTTTTGATTCCTGCGGGCGCTGGCGTGATCCGTCAGGGTGCCTTGCTGCAAAAAGAATGGCTGGCCATTACCGTGGCTATCGCTGTGAGCACTCTAGCGTCGTTCGTAATAACGCCTTTCATTTTCCGGTTCTACCAGCGCCTGCTGGGAGGATCGCGATGAAAATTCTATTGGACTGGATTACGGAATTCCCGCTGTTCGGACTGTTGCTGACACTGGCGACGTTCTATTGTGGGCAACGGCTTTATGTTGCCAGTGGTCGCAATCCCTGGTTGCAGCCGGTGGTGGCGAGCATGGTGCTGGTAATTCTGGTGCTGGTACTGTTCGACATTCCCTACGAACGTTATTACCGCGGCGCTGAATTACTGCATCTGCTGCTGGGTCCAGCCACGGTTGCGCTGGCGGTACCCCTGTTTCAGCATGCACGCCGGATTCGCGCGCTGTTGCTGCCAATTTTGCTCACTCTGCTCACAGGTGGCGCGTTAACCGTGGGCATTGCCGTCGGCACACTCTGGCTATTGGGCGGATCGGACGCCAGCCTGATCACCATCACCACCAAATCCATTACCACACCCATTGCCATGGCGGTGAGCGAACAGCTCGGCGGCATTCCGTCCCTTGCGGCGGTCATTGTTATCGTGACGGGAGCGCTCGGCGCGGTAGTGGGAATTCCGATCATGGAAAAACTGGGATTCCGCGATCAGGCGGTACAAGGCGTGACTTTGGGTTTGACCGCTCACGCGGTTGGCACGGTGCGGGCGCTGGAAGTGAATGAGGAATGCGGCGCGTTTGCTGCGTTTGCCATGGGCACCACCGGCGTTTTAACTGCGCTGCTGCTGCCCATGATCATATCGTGGCTGGGATGAGCTAAATGAGCGGGGCTCGAATTCAGTCCCGCTCTTCCTGATTCTGATTTTTCACCAGCAGCTTTTCCGCTTCCGACTGTTTGGGAGTATTTTCCGGCTTATTTGCGGAAGCCTGGAATTGACCATCGTACAGACGATAACGACGGGGCTTGTCACCATCGCCCGCCAGACCCGTGATGGAGAAAGTGCCATCGACCTGACCGTTGCGATCGCTCTTGATATCCACCCGTGCTACGGAATTTTCCGCCATCTCAACCGGCTCGCCATCCCGCGATGACGCAATGATCTCGCCTTTGTGCAGATGGTAAGTGCCAGGGCCGGTGTAGCCGTTGATGATCAAATAAATGAAATGGTTTTCATCTTCGCTGCGAATTCGCAGTTGGTCTTTCAGCAGCGCATCGGTTTTTTCCCACCACACTTGCTGGCTGGTGACGTGATAACGGGCCTTGGTGAATTCATCTTCCATCTGGTAAGCGATGCCGCCGTTGAATTCATAGACGGGGCGTTTCTTCTCCAGATACTGACGCGCCAAATCCAGTTTTACCGGATCACGAATTTCGTTGCCGCGATCAAACAGACATACCTTCACTTCACCGCCTTCACGATTGCATTCGCCAGCGCCGTGACGGAATCCGCGGGAGAAAGTGCCGCGATAAACATCGCCAGTGCTTTCCACTTGCACACCAAAGCCGTGCGGTTTGTTGTCAGCGTAGTCGCCCACGTAGCGCTCACCGTTGCGATACTGCATGAAGCCTTTACCGGATTTTTCGTTGCGAGCCCAATTGCCCTTGTAATAGGAACCGCTGCGATAGAACAGCTGGCCTTTGCCGCTGCGCTCACCGTCTTTCCACTCGCCGACAAAACGGTTGCCGTTCTGATACTTCATTTCGCCGTCACCTGACGGCAGGCCGTTTTCCCAATTGCCTTCGTAGGTATCGCCATTGGCATACTTGCAGGTACCCTTGCCCTGGAAGCGGCCGTTGTTGAACTGACCGGTGTACTCGTCACCGTTCATGCGCTGATAGTGACCTTGGCCATGAGGACGGTTGTTGGCCCATTCACCCTGGTAAACGTCACCATTGCTGTAACGCCAGGTCTGACCACTGGTCATGGTCTGGCTGATGGTTTCCTGGAATACGATATCAGTGGCAACTGCTTCTGGAGCGGCCGCCTGAACAGGCTGAGCCAATAAAGGCTGGGAAAGACAGGCAATCAATACGAAAACGCTGGTCGGAATACGAGTCAACACAAGCGACTCCAAATCTAATCTGGTTAATTGGTGTGGTTATTGTGAGTTTTTTTAATTTGATAAGGGGAATATACGGGGGTGTCCATGCTGTCACAATTCCTATTTTGTACGGCCCGTGTAAGTCTTGTTTACATTTTATTCAATACAGTTAGGCCTGTGAAACCGGCTCGAAATTGAAGGGCACATTATAGCTTTTGAGAAAGCCCCCCACACTGATGATGACGCGGGCCATTGCCACAAAAGAGTCCGGAATGAGCACCCGGTTGCGACGCAGCTTGTCCAGTACTTCCGCCAACCGGTCCGATACGCTGCGATTACGCCGGTCGTCACCAACGAAATGATCCGAAATCTGTTCCAGCACTTCCTGACGTTCGCAGACAAATCCTGCCTGGCGGAACAGCTCACCCAGTTTTTCCGGATGCATTCCCAGCAGACCCAGCAACAGATTGGCGTAGCGGGTTTGTTGCTGAGCATCCAGGGTGACAATCGCGCCATAGTCCAGTACGGCGATTTCCTCTTCCGGCGTGATCAGGAAATTACCCGGATGTGGATC
>DATLII010000734.1:0-3940 GCA_035539495.1 Dongiaceae bacterium | reverse complement strand
GGACCGGCATTCCCGTATCCAAAATGCTGGAAGGCGAGCGCGACAAACTGCTGCGGATGGAAGAGGCCTTGCACAAGCGCGTAGTGGGGCAGCATGAGGCGATCACCGCGGTGTCCAATGCCATCCGTCGTTCCCGTGCCGGTCTTGCGGACCCGAATAGGCCCAACGGATCGTTCCTGTTCCTGGGGCCCAACGGCGTCGGCAAAACCGAGCTATGCAAAGCGCTGGCGAACTTCCTGTTCGACACCGACGAAGCCATGGTGCGCATCGACATGTCGGAGTTCATGGAGAAGCACTCGGTGTCCCGCCTGATCGGCGCACCGCCGGGCTACATCGGTTATGAGGAAGGCGGCTACCTGACTGAGCACGTTCGCCGCAAACCTTACTCAGTGATCCTGCTGGACGAGGTGGAAAAAGCGCATCCTGATGTGTTCAACATCTTGCTGCAGGTGCTGGAGGACGGTCGCCTCACCGACGGTCAGGGTCGCACCGTGGATTTCAAAAACACGGTAATCGTGATGACGTCCAACATGGGTTCGGAAATCATCCAGACCATGACCGGCGCTGACGAATACGACCGCATGAAAGCCGCGGTGATGGACATCGTTGCCACCAAGTTCCGCCCGGAGCTGATCAACCGGATCGACGAGGTGGTGGTATTCCATCCGTTGGCCCACGACCAGATTCGCGGTATCGCGACTATCCAGTTGGCCAACCTGCGCAAGCGGCTGGCGGAGCGGGAGCTGACCTTGGATCTGTCAGACGCCGTGATGGAAAAGCTGGTAGACGCGGGCTTCGATCCGGTTTACGGCGCCCGGCCGCTGAAGCGGACGATTCAGCGGGAAATCGAAAATCCGTTGGCCCAGGACATCCTGGCGGGCCGCTTCCTGCCACGGGATAGCATCCGGGGCGAGTTGCGGGACGGCAAGATCCAGTTCCACAAGTAAACGTTAACCTGCTCCAGAAACGAAAACCCCCGGCTATGCCGGGGGTTCTTTTATCTTTATATGTAGGCTATGGGCTAACTGTTTAACCTAACTGGGTTTGCAATTGTCCTTTATATAGGTTTCCGCAGCCTTGGTGCGCTCTCCCTTCTCTTCGTCGGTCAGGTAGCGGTATTCACCTTTTTCATCTTTTTCACGAATGCGGGCGCTGTTCTTCAGGGCGCTCAGATTCTGCTGATAGATCTTGCAGTTTTCCTCTACCACCTTGGCGTTTTCCTCACCGGCAGTTTTGGCCTCCTGCTTGCCCTTTTCTTTCTCCGCGTCACCCATCAGTTTGTCCTGCTTCTTCTGCAGGTCTTCCTCGGAGGCGGGCTGGTTTGAGGTGGGCACCCCGGTATGTACATTCACCCGTTGGGCCTTGGAAGGGTCGGGCGGGTTTTCGCCATAATGAACCACCCCGGCGCTGTCCACCCACTTATAGTATTTGCCGGCCGCCTGGGCGTCGGTCAGAAAGCAAAAGGAGGTCAGTGCCGCTGCCACGATCAAGGAACGGTAGGTTTTCATTGTTCTGCCAAGCTCCATGGATAATTCTTCTATTCAATATAGCGGGTTAACTGTTATCCGCGTAGAAAATGGCGCACAAACTGTGAAGGGGTCGGAAATCCGCCAATCTTGTCCTTCTACAAAGTGTTCTCGCTCAGTCCCTGGCGGCTGTTGGCGTCTATTGACAAAATCCTCAGCCATGTCAACATAAGCGGCTCACTGAGGTGGGTGCAGGCAGCCGGGACAAACCCCATGCGGCCTGCGCTAGAGCGAGAATTTCGCCACTTAATAGCAGTCACCATCTGCAATACCCCGTCGATCTCGCTGGAAGAATCATATGCCCAAAGCGTATGAGGTGGAACAAGCCCCAACCCTTGGTTTTTCTGCCAGCACTAGCTTATACCCACAGTACCAGGCCGCCCGCATTCGTTGCCGGGTATGCTGGGAACTGAATTCACTGAACCATTAACGCAGACGTAAATGCTTGAGCATCTTTCGCCCTGGCCTCCGGCAGGCGTTGCTCAAGACGAGGTGTGAGATCGTGGAACTTTTATCTGGCGCAGAAATGCTCGTCCGCTCCTTGAAGGATGAAGGGGTTGAAACCATTTTCGGTTATCCCGGTGGCGCAGTGCTTCATATTTATGACGCCCTGTTCCAACAGAAAGGCCTGACCCACGTGCTGGTACGGCACGAACAGGCAGCCGCTCATGCGGCAGACGGCTTTGCCCGCGTCAGCGGCAAACCCGGCGTAGTACTGGCCACGTCCGGCCCCGGCGCTACCAATACGGTTACCGGTATCGCCACCGCCTACATGGATTCCATCCCGCTGGTCATCATTACCGGTCAGGTGCAAACCGACTGGATCGGCAACGATGCCTTCCAGGAGACCGACATCCTGGGCGTGACCCGTCCGATCGTGAAACACAGTTTCATGGTGAAGCGGACTGAAGACATCCCCGCCACCATTAAGAAAGCCTTTTATATAGCCACCACCGGCCGTCCCGGCCCGGTTGTGGTTGATATTCCCAAGGACCTCACCAGCCCGGCGGTTACCTACGAGTACCAGTACCCGAGCAAGGTCAAACTGCGCTCCTACAACGTGGTGAGCAAAGGTCACTCCGGCCAGATCAAGAAAGCCGTGGACCTGATGATGGCGGCCAAGCGCCCCATGATCTATTCCGGCGGCGGCGTTGTTCAAGGCAATGCGGGAGATCTGCTGACACAACTGGTGCATAACCTGGGCTTCCCCTGCACCAATACCCTGATGGGTCTGGGCGCATTGTCCGGCGAGGACAAGCAATTCGTCGGCATGCTGGGAATGCACGGCACTTACGAAGCCAACATGGCGATGCACCACTGCGATGTGCTGCTGGCAATCGGTGTGCGTTTCGACGACCGCGTTACCAACCATGCCGCCAAGTTCTGCCCCAACGCCAAGATCATCCACATCGACGTGGACCCGGCTTCCATTGCCAAGAACGTGGCAGTGGACATCCCCATCGTCGGCCCGGTGGACCAGGTGCTGAAGGAAATGTTGGAGCAGCTGGAAAAAACCGAAGAGCGCAACGACAAGGCAGCCATGGAAGCCTGGTGGAAGCAGCTCGACGCCTGGCGTGCTTATCACGGCCTGCGCTACGAGACTGCGCCTGGCATTCTCAAGCCCCAGCAAGTCATCGAGTGCCTGTACAAAGTCACCAACGGCGAAGCCATCGTGACCTCCGACGTAGGTCAGCACCAGATGTTTGCGGCACAGTACTACAAGTTCAAACGGCCGCGTCAGTGGATCAACTCCGGCGGTCTGGGCACCATGGGCTTCGGCTTGCCGGCGGCCATGGGTGCGCTGGTGGCGAATCCCGAGGCAACGGTTGCCTGCGTAACCGGTGAAGGCAGCATTCAGATGAATATCCAGGAACTGTCCACCTGTCTGCAGTACAACTTCCCGGTGAAGATCATTAACGTCAATAACCAGTCTTTGGGCATGGTGCGCCAGTGGCAGGACATGCAGTATCAGGGCCGCCACTCCAGTTCCACCTATGAGGAATCCCTGCCGGATTTCATCAAATTGGCTGAAGCCTACGGCCATGTCGGCATCAAGGTCACCAAGCCGGAAGATTTGGAAGATGCAATGAAGGAAGCCTTTTCCCTGAAGGACCGCCTGGTATTCATGGACATCTACGTCGACCCCAGCGAGCACGTCTATCCCATGCAGATTAAAGACGGCTCAATGCGCGACATGTGGCTGAACAAAACGGAGCGGACCTGATCATGCGTCGAATCATTTCTATCCTGATGGAAAACGAACCCGGTGCACTGTCCCGCGTGGTTGGCTTGTTTTCCCAGCGTGGCTACAACATCGAAACCCTGACGGTGGCACCGACCAACGACAACACCTTGTCGAGGCTCACCCTCACCACCACTGGCAACGACCGCGTGATCGAACAGATCACCAAGCA
>DATLII010000733.1:0-5318 GCA_035539495.1 Dongiaceae bacterium | reverse complement strand
GTCGTTCAATCGCATCATGCAGCAGGAAGTGCCTCTCGACAGCAACGCGAATTTCATCCAGTTATTTGAGGATTCCAGCCAGGTGCGCCAGCTGTTGATGCATGCAGCTGAAGCGGAATCGCCCATCAGCGTTGATTTGCTATTGTCGGGTGATCGTGCTGCGGGCTCGCGCTGGTTGCATGCGCTGTTTTCCTCGGTGCGCAACGAAGACGACGAACTGTTGGTGGAATGTATTCTTTACGATATTTCAGAGCGGGCGCGTCGTGAACAGCAGGTGCGACTGGAAGCGGAACGGGATGCGCTGACGCAGTTGTACAACCGCCGCGCCGGCGAACGCCATTTGGAGCAGGCATTGTCGGAAGCACTGGCGGAACAGCAGACCTGCGCGTTGATGATGATCGACCTCGATCGATTCAAACCTATCAACGATACCTATGGCCATGAAGCAGGCGACAGAGTGCTGGTGGCTATTTCCCAGCGCCTTGGTCAGTGTCTGCGCAAACAGGACGTGATCATTCGTTGGGGTGGCGACGAATTTGTAGTGCTGGTCTTCAGCGGAAAAAATCTGGAAGCCGTGCCACTGGTGGCGGACAAGCTATTGCAGGTCATCTGCCAGCCGATCGATATTGGTGCTGGTCGTCTCGAATCGGTGGGCGCCAGCATCGGCATTTCTCTATTTCCTTTGCATGGTCAGCAGTCGGATGAGCTGATCGCCAAAGCAGACCGCGCCATGTATCAGGTGAAGGAGCAGGGGCGCAACCACTTCCTGATTTACCATGATCCCATCTTGTCCTCAGTGCAAAATAGTGGGGTTGGAAGTTGAGGGCGTTTTATCGTTTGCTGGCTGTACTGGTGGCTTTAATCGAAGGCGCAGTTTGGATGCTATTGCTACGCAAATCCCGCTCTTTCGCGGAAACAAACGGCAGCAGACGATCAGTTTCCTTTTTGACGACGGTGTAACACTCGCAGCAGGTCTGTTCCAACCCAGGCCGGCTTAAAACAGTGATATGTCCGCGGCTGTGTTCGATCACGCCGCGTTTCTGCAATTTACCTGTAGCGTCGGTTATGCCTTCGCGACGCACACCCAGCATGTTGGCAATCAGCTTTTGAGTCACGGCCATGGTCGATCGGTTGCCCGGCAAACGGTCCAGCGACATCAGGAGCCAGCGACAAAGTTGCTGTTCAATGGAGTGATGCCGGTTGCAAACCACCGTCTGTGCCATCTGGGTGATGACGGTCTGTGCATAGAGCAGGCTCAGCAACAGCAGATCGCCATGACGATTGAATTCATCTGTCAGATGTTGACTCGGTAAGCGGTAGGAGTTGCCGGCACTCTGCACGATAACCCGGTTGGACGTGATATCTTCTCCCATGATCAGGCCAACTCCGACGAGCCCTTCGTTGCCTACCATCGAAATTCCTGCCGATTCACCGCTTTGCATTTTATACAGCAGCGACACAATGGCGTCCGTTGGAAAATAGACCTCACGCACGGTATCGCCGGTTTCATACAAGATTTTTCCGAACGGCAGCGGTGTCAGTTCAAGGTGAGGAAAGAGGCGGTCTTGAATATCGGCCGGCAGCGCGGCCAGGAAATGATTTTTTTTAGGTGAAGGCGACCTGGGCATTGCTTGCTCCGTGTTTTGCTTCCATTTTTCCGCATACCTTTCCACATACCCACGTCGAACCCACCAGTACGGAATTGCGCATAGCATAACGATGCGCGCTTAGGCGTGCCAGTGCTGGTTCGCTCTCGCATTGACTTCCGCTGACAAGGGCGCATAATCGTTATCATTTAGTACCCCACCACTTTTCTGCTTATGCCAAATATGTTCGCGAATATATTTGCGCCCGGTCTGCACTTGAGCTGAATTGGCTTACGCGTATATGTTCCCGGCAGCGGAGCCCATTAAAGGAACCGGAGGCCGCATGATCGAAACTACCGTTGATCTGACAAATCAGGCGCAGTTGCGTCTCGACGCTGAAGCTCGGCTCCAGCAAGGTAGCGCGCCGCCGACTCAGGGTTGGGCGCTCAGTTCGAACGCGCTGGCGGTTCTCTACAAATTGGCCAGTGCGCCGGACAGTGCCGCCGAAGGTCTCAGGCTGCTACATGAATTGCAGACGCATCAGGTGGAGTTGGATTTACAGTACGAACAACTCGTTTCCAATGAGCGCGGCTCCGCCCAGGAGTTGACTCGTTATAAGATGCTTTATGATTTTGCCCCGGTCGGATATCTGGTCGTTGGTCATGCCGGGCACATCATTGAAAGCAATCGAGCGGGTGCCAGGCTGTTGGGTATTGAGCCGGAAGAATTGGTTGGCAGTCTTTTGGACAGCTTTGTGTTGCCAGAAAGTAAACTGGTGCTGAAAAAAATGTTGAAAAAGCTGAATGAAACAAACACGGAAACGTCCTGTGTGGTTAGCTCCAGAACTGCGACATCGAGTGCGGAAGATAAGGTGCGCCAATTACGAATCGCGGCCAGCGTCTCGCCGGGTAATGAAGCTTTTCTAATGGTTGTTTCCGAGAACGATTGATTGCCGGATTCTGATCGGTTTCTCCGGTCGCCCGCCCGTATTGTCTCCGCTGGCTGAGAATGTTTTGTTTATGGTTTCCTCAACTGAAGCCTCGTCAACAGGTGTGAATCGGTCGACGATGCGCATCGTCGGCATTGGCGCATCCGCCGGTGGTCTATCCGCGCTTGAGCAGTTTCTGGAACAAATGCCGCCAGACAGCAACATGGCATTTGTTGTGGTACAGCATCTGGATCCTACACACAAAACGCTGCTGTCAGAGCTGCTGCAGCGCGTTACCGCCATGCCAGTGCGTGAGGCGGAACAGGGCATGCGTATTCAGCCCAATTGCGTGTATGTGATCCCACCCAATGCTGAGCTGAGTGTGGCTAACGAGGTTTTGCACCTGGCAAGTCATACCGAGCCGCGGGGCATGCGACTGCCGATTAACGTGCTGTTTTCGTCATTGGCTCAAGCGCAGAGTGAGCGCTCTATTGCGGTGATCCTGTCCGGCATGGGTTCGGACGGTACTCACGGCTTGCAAGCGATCAAGGCCGTAGGTGGGTTGGCGGTTGTGCAGGAACCTGACTCTGCGCAGTTCGATTCGATGCCCAAAAGCGCCATCGCTGCAGGTTATGCCGACATTGTGGGGCCGCCAGCCGAGTTACCGGCGCGCATTCTGGCTTGCGTTAATCTGGTATCGAATCCCGGAAACAGTGACCAAGAAGGGGTTGAGGGTGCGTCGGCGGCAGAACCCATACAACAAATCGTCAGGCAGTTGCAGCAAAGAACCCGGCGGGATTTTTCACTTTACAAACCCAGCACCTTGCATCGTCGCATCGAGCGACGCATGGCTATCCACGGTATTTCTTCACAGGCACTTTATGCCGATTTCCTTGCGGACAATGCGCAAGAAATTGATCTGTTATTCAAGGAATTGTTGATTGGCGTGACCAGCTTTTTTCGTGATCCCGTCGCCTGGGAGCATTTAGCTGACGTTGCCTTGCCCCAACTGCTGGCGTTGAGAACGATGGAGTCAAAGCTGCGTGCCTGGTGTGTTGGCTGCTCGACTGGGGAAGAGGCCTACTCCCTGGCCATGGTTTTCTGCGAGGCCTTACAAAAACTGCCAAATGCGCATGAATTCAGTTTGCAAATCTTCGCTTCGGATTTGAGCCCGGATGCCATCAATGCCGCTCGCCGTGGCAAATATCCGTTGACGATCAAGGACACTGTATCGGCCGACCGATTGGCCCGTTTCTTCACTCTTCACGACACCCACTATCAGGTCAACCAGAATATTCGGGATACGGTGCTGTTTGCACAACATGACGTGGTGCTCGACCCGCCCTTCACCAAACTTGACCTGATTGTTTGCCGCAACCTGCTGATCTATTTTGATGCAACGCTGCAACGGAAGTTGTTGCCGCTGTTTCATTACAGTCTGCGTTCCAGTGGCCTGTTGCTGCTGGGAAGTTCAGAAACTGTCGGAAGGCTGAGCCACTTGTTCACACCCTTGCAATCGAAACTACGGCTCTATCAGCGGCAGGACAAGGCATCGACAGCCGGCACCGATTTTCTGCTGAGATCTTTTCCTCCATTATCCCGATTAAGCAAGGAACACGCCGTGTCGTCTCCCAAAAATCCGACGCCTGTAACCAACAATCTTCAAACGGCAGCCGATCAGGTTTTGCTGCAGATTTTTGCACCCGCCGCAGTGGTGATCAATAACGACGCCGATATTGTCTACATTAGCGGACGCACCGGAAAATATTTGGAGCCAGCGGCCGGCAAAGCCACCTGGAATTTCCAAGCCATGGCGCGCGAAGGTTTGCGAGCTCCACTATTTAATGCACTGAAACAGGCCGCCACGCAAAGCGAGCCCGTGTATCTGCATGGCTTGCAGGTGCAAACGACAGGTGGTGTGCAGTTCGTCGATGTCATAGTACAAACATTTCATGAGCCGGTGGCGCTGCAAGGCATGACGATGGTCGTGTTTCGCGATGTGGCATCACCTCAGGTCGCCAAAGGCCGACGCAAATCCAAGGGTGCGATGCAAGTGGCCCATGCTGCTGAATTGCAACGTCGTCACGATGAAATACAGGCCTTGCGTGAAGATGCGCGTGCATCAAGGGAGGAATTGCAGTCGGCCAATGAAGAGTTACAGTCTACCAATGAAGAGTTGCAGTCCACCAATGAGGAACTGACAACATCCAAGGAAGAAATGCAGTCCATGAACGAGGAGCTGCAAACCATCAATAGCGAATTGCAGAGCAAGCTTGACGATCTTGCGCTTGCCCAGAGTGATATGCAGAATGTACTCAACAGCACAGAAATCGCTATTTTATTCCTGGATCAAACGCTGAACGTTAGGCGCTACACCGAACGTGCATCCAAGATCATCAATTTGCGTGAAAGTGACGTTGGCCGGCCGCTGAGCGACCTTACGACCAGCTTGTTGTATCCGACGCTGCATGAGGATGCGCTTGAGACGCTGCGTACCCTCGCGTTTTCGGAGAAACAGATTCCAACCAGTGACGACCGTTGGTTCTCAGTACGTATCATGCCGTATCGTCGGGTGGACAATGTAATCGACGGTGTGGTGATCACCCTAGTCGACATTACTGCGACAAAGAAGCTCGAATCATCGCTAAAATGTTAATTGATAATAAGCGCCGTACTTTTCTTCGAAGGTCGGCAGCTCCGCTCTCTGTCAGGAATGAATGTTAGGTAAATAGTTATGAAGCCATCAGCACTTTCGCTTGAAACCGATTTTGTTGTTCTGAGTCCGGAAAAGACGGCCACAATAG
>DATLII010000732.1:0-8489 GCA_035539495.1 Dongiaceae bacterium | reverse complement strand
AGCCTGGTGTGTACAGTGAGCCCAGTGCGCCGGGAACGGCGGGGTTGGGTTCGGGGGCGTAGATGTGGGTGCCGAGGTCAACGCTGATGCCCTTGTTGGCGCTGTCAAGGAACCAAGGCAGAGCGCGAATACTGAGTTTCTCGCCGTCGTCTAGAGTGACCAAAAGGAGATTGATGGGAATGTCCTGTACGAATTTCGATGCAATCGGCACAAGCAGTTGATCTACAACATCTCCCAACATCCAGTCAAACATTCCAATTAAACCATTTGCGATGAGAGATATTGCTTGGCTCAGAAGGTCTACGCCAAACCAGTTCGGAATGTCCAGCAAGTCGATTGCGAGGCCTGTGACATTGATGTTGGTACCCTGTGAATCTATATCCAGATCAGAGTCCACAATATCAAGCAATAGTTTGGTTTTAACTTGAAGACGGTTGAGTGTCACATTCGCATCAGAATTGAACGAAAGTAACGGAACTCTGATATGGGTCTTCAGCAGCATCTTGATTGCTGATGCATCTATGTTCGTATCAATTTGCTCATTGTCTAGAACATTGAGAGATATGCCCTTCACTGTATTCGTATCATTGAATTTTGTGATTTTGAATTCTGATACGGTGAAATCAATGCACAGGATGCAGGCCCCGAAAATATTTAAGTTCGAAACAGTAAGTTTGGGATCCTTCTTGAGGTAACTGGTCAGCTCTTGATTTTCTAGAGAACCTCTTAACGCCTTGATCAGGAAATCCAATCCACCCTGATTCAACCGAGCCGAAATTCCAACAAACTCCTTGTCCCGATTCTCAAAACTGGTAGTGCTCGAATGCCCAAAACTATCAGCCGCTACAAACGTGTGTGTCGACTGATTCCCAAACGGCACGCTAAACCCATTCTTCGCATCCAGCGTGATCGCCACGCCATCCAGACTTACACTCGCAATGCCACCCTTGTCATCCACGTAACCAGTAACGGTCTTGGCATCATGATCCGTATCCAGAATACGGATCGAAGGGCCCTCGGTGTCATAGTAGAAATAGATTTGCTTCACCATCTTGTTTGCGGTTACGCGCAAAACGTTGCGGCCCGGATACACCTTGTCAGCCAGCTGCGCGCCAGTGGCGGTGGCACCGGTGCTGGTCACGGCAAAGCGATCTGTCACGATGGAGGTGTTGAGCTGGACTTTCAGGTCGGTCGGAGCGCCGCCAGTGAACGTCAGCGTGAAAGCCGCAGGCTTTTCATCGTCGACGAAATTGTTGGTAGGTGCGGTAATGTTGACCTGCTTACAAGCGGTTAGCCCTAACACTGTAAGCAAAAACAACAGGGTTTTTATTGTTTTCACGATGTGCCCCTTCGCGATATAAAAAATTTTTGTTGTTTGAAAGATGGGTATTGCGAATGCGATGCTGCAAAAACGCCACTGCGCAAAAAATAAAGCGCCACGGTCCATGCTACTTAATTGACCAGCACAGTAAAGTTAAATTTGGTAGTGGAATGCGACTGATTGGTTAATTAAGTGTTCGAGTGTTTGGAAAGATTCTTCAAGTGTGGCGAGGCGTTACATCAACTGTAACTGCAAGTAACGTTAACGCTATTTCTATGAGGTTGAAGGAGTGAGGCTGGCTAACCTAGCTAGGTTTCCCGGTTGTATCGACAGTACCGGTTCGAGAGTCGACTTGATGCATACGTCGGCTTGGTTCGAGGGAAAGCCCGTGATACAAGAAACGGACGGCAAGCAGTTCGACGGGAGAGCAGACAAGAAAAGTCATCGGACCAGAAAGTCAGGCGCGCGCCGGTTATTGCCGTGACATCGATTGCAGTCATTCTCATAACAAAAAAGTAGAAGGAGCTACACCATGACTACAGCAAGGGAGTCCATCAACGCAGTGATCGGCGATCTCAGTGCAGTGCGAGCTGGCATCATTCGGCGCAATCTGCACGAGCAGACGAGGATTCAACATCACCTGCAGTTTGTGCACGACCAACTCGGAGCGAATACGCCGCAGGATCTGACGCTGTCGCAACGTCGCAACCGACGCCAAGTATTGTCAGTGCTGCAGAATTACCTCGATCAAGGCGTTTTCCCGCAGCACGACGATTCTGCATTGCACCATCGGCAGCCGCGTTTTATCGATCATCGCGGCGTGCATTGCGCGGTGGGTTTTTTGGCGCGGGAGACAGGTGATGAGCGTTGGGGCGAGTGGATCAACGCTAATTTTGAGTACGCCTATGTGCCAGAAATCGACAGTCCTGAATTGCTGGATTGGGCGCAGGCGAATGGTCTCACTGTACGCGATTGTGCACTGATTCAACCGACCTATCTGCCGCCTCTGACAGAGTGTCCGATGGTATTTCTGGCGAAGGACACGCCGCTGGAAGCCAAGCTCGATATCGTGCGCACGTTCCGCGATACCCAGTTGTTGCAGGCTCCAGGAGGACATTGGGCCGTGAAATACTATTACCAGAGCGGGCCAACAGTGGTGCATTTTCTCCATGCTCATCGCTGGAGCCAGTTGCCAGCACGCAAATTCCTGGCCGCATTGATTGATGTGTTGGAGGAACGCGTTGCCCAGCCATCGGTCAAGTATAAGTAGTGACAGATGTGATTCGATAAGTGAAAGCAATAATGTTCAGGAGGAACCCTTCATGCTGCCAAATAAACGGTTATTGATCGCTTGCCTGTTGCCAACCTGCTTGCTACCAGCGCTGGTAGTCGCGGACGAGCTTTGTGCGGATCGCGATGCATTTGCCCAATCCGGTTGGCAGCATGAAGCGGTGCAGGATGCGATGGACAATTACATGCGCGACCATCGCATGCGCGCCAACTGGGGTTCCGCGCCTATGGGGCCGGATACGGTCGGACGCGATTATTACGAATGGCTGTGGATGAGCGATTACGGCGCGAAAATGAAAATAGAAGTGATGAATCGCTTCTGCGGCCCGGCAAAGCCTGCGGAATGAATCAGGCTGGTGGGATGCTGGATGTGGTGGAACAAAAGCAGCCGAACACCAGTGTGTTGATGATATTTACCGGTCGTCCTTCTTCCACCGCTTGCAACACTGGCTCCAGGTAACTGTTCTCGCTGTTGCAAATGCCTTCCTGGTGATAAGGGCCGAAATACGCCAGCTTGCCCTGGCGATCCAGTACCAGCACCGCAGGAGTGGACGAGATCCACTGCATCAATTCCGGTAATTCTGTTTGTGCCAGTCGTGTCATGTCGTCCCGCTCCAGCGTCACCACTTGGTATTCCTGCCGTTGCAGTAACGAGGTTTGCAATTGGTGATACGCATCCACCAGGTGTTCGCAGCGACAATCCCCCTGACGAAAGCGGATGAACCAGGGGCTCCCCATATTCAAATCGGGCTTTAGATGAGACAGTGCGGTAACGAAACGCTGTACCTGCGCGGGATCGTTGAAGGCATGGGGTTGTACTTGTTGGGGATCAAACCATTGCTGCGGCAGACGCCACGCATACCAGAGTAATCCCACGATGAGCAGCAGCCAGGACACCAGGATAACCGTCAGCCAGCGCCGATTACTGGCGGGTGCGGGTGGTGGGCTGGCAGTGGCAGGAGCGGGCATGTCCATTGTGCGCGTGTTCGACCGGTAGAATTGAGCATTGATTCTAACAGGCTGGTGGCAAAGATCATCTTAAGACAACACGTCGTTCCTACAGCGCGCTGATCGCCTGGTGGCACACATCCCGCGCGCCACCAATGTCATTGCCGGAATGCGTTAGAATAGCCGCTTGCTGGTATCAACCACTCTGCTTTCAAACTATTGCTATCAACGTTGGATGAATCCCATGGACAAGACCACTGCCATCGAAGCCGCTGTTTTCCGCCGTCTGCTGCAACACCTGGATGAACACAAGGAAGTGCAGAACATCGATCTGATGAATCTGGCGGGCTTCTGCCGCAACTGCCTGGCCAAGTGGATGGTGACGGCTGCTGAGCAGCAGGGCGAAACCCTGACCTATGAACAGGCGCGGGAAAAGGTGTACGGCATGCCTTACGAGGAATGGAAGCAGCGCTTTCAGAAGGAAGCCAGCAAGGATCAGCTGTCGCAATTCAATCAACGTAAAGACTGAATCGTTGTCGGAGCGCCGACTATGCGTCGGGGTGTGAGCACGGATTTGAGTTGTCCATTATGCACGGAGCAGCAGATCAGCTTCTGGCATCGCGACCGGCATCGAGAATACTGGCGGTGCGACCACTGTGAACTGGTTTTCGTGCCGCCCGCTTTTCATTTGGATGCGGCAGCCGAGAAAGCGATTTACGACCAGCATGAGAACAATCCTGCGGATGCTGGCTATCGGCGCTTTCTGAATCGTCTTGTGCAACCGCTATTGCAGCGGTTGCCGCCGGCAGCCGGTGGGTTGGATTTTGGTTGTGGCCCAGGGCCTGCATTGGCCGGGATGCTGCGGGACGCGGGGCACACCGTTACGCTGTACGACAAGTTCTATTACCCTGATGCCAATGTTTGGCTCAACACTTACGATTTCATCTGCGCCACCGAAGTGCTGGAGCATCTGGTGAATCCGCATGCGGGATTGGAACAGTTATTCCAGCATCTGAATTCCGGCGGCTGGCTGGGTGTCATGACCAAGCGGGTACGGGATCAGGCTGCATTTGCCCGTTGGCACTATATTCAGGATCTCACGCACATCTGTTTTTTCAGCGAGCGCACGTTTGTGTGGATTGCGCAGCATTGGAATGCGCAATTGGAAATACTCGGCGATGATGTGGTGTTGTTGCAGCGGTTGGATCAGAAGCGTTAGTGGCATCGTCAAAATGAGCAGAAATAAAAAAGGGCCTGAAAACAGGCCCTTTTTACGTCTCGCTGCGGCCTGGCTTCAGGCCGCGCGATCCTTATTTCCTAATGCTTACTTCTTAGCAGCTTCTACCGATTTCACGATGATGGCTTTGGCTTCGGCAGCGCCGGCCCAGCTATCCACTTTCACCCACTTGCCGGGCTCCAGATCTTTGTAGTTCTCGAAGAAATGCTCGATCTGCTTGATCAGCAGTTCCGGCAGGTCGGTGTATTCCTTCACGTGCTTGTACAGTGCAGTCAGCTTGTCGTGGGGAACGGCCAGGATCTTGGCGTCGGAGCCGGCTTCGTCGGACATGTTCAGAACGCCAACGGGACGGGCGCGGATCACGGAGCCCGGTACCACCGGATACGGAGTTACCACCAGCACATCCAGCGGATCGCCGTCTTCGCCCAGGGTGTTGGGAACGTAGCCGTAGTTGGCGGGGTAGAACATGGGGGTAGCCATGAAGCGGTCGACGAAGACAGTGTCGCTGTCCTTGTCGATTTCGTATTTGATCGGGGTGCTGTTGGCCGGGATTTCGATGGCCACGTTGATTTCGTTGGGAACGTCTTTGCCGGGGGGAATCGCGTTGTAGCCCATGGTCTAACCTATCTGTCTGAATGGATGGGGGTTAAAAAGTCGGGTTCAAAAAAGTCGGCGGATTATACCCGATGCGCCCGGCCCAGCCTAGGCGGAACGGACTATCCTGACGAATTGGCCTAAGCCGGATTGCGAGGTGGGACACAAAACATTGCGGGCTTAAGGTATGGCCCTAAAAGATGGCCAGCATGGCGGCAGACGGGAACGACCTTCAAGGGTATGGGGAGTTCAGTTCGCTCATTCCCGTCACCGGTCCCCTGGGGTAAGGAGCCGGTCACTGCCACCAGCCAGCCTGGAGTCAGCCCGAAGGCCTGTCCGAGCAACAAAAGGTCAGGGTATGACCTGTCTTGGAAGAGTGAGGCCAATCACCCTCCCTTGACGCTGTGGCGGACATCCGGCTGAGGGATGGCCGCGCATTCTTTAACAGGCTGAACTTCAGCCTACGAACAATTCCACCCGGCCGGCGTTTTCACGCACCTGGTACACCGGGATCTTCACGTCTTCTTCCAGGCATTCGCCAGTGGCCAGATCGAAGTGTTGCTTGTAGATGGGCGAAGCCACCACGTTGCGACCCTTCAGATCCCCCACGATGCCCCGCGACAGCACGTTGGCATCGCTGAACGGATCATGGTTGTCTATAGCGAACAGGCTGGTTTTGCCTTGCTCGGCGATCTTGAAAATCGCCACCTGCTTGGTGCCGATCCGGGCGCACACACCCAGGTTGGGCAGCAGATCGCTGATGTTGCACACGGGAACCCACTGCAGCTCGACTTTGGCGTTCATGTGAAACCTCCTTACACCGCGACCAGTTGAATACGTTTTTCTTCCAGCGTGGCCGGACGGATCTGGCCGCGCTCATTCACAAACACTACGTTGGAATCCTTGTCGTCGCTGTTGATGAAGTGACGGAAGCGTTTGAGCTTCTCGGGATCTTCCACGGTGGTTTTCCACTCGCACTGGTAGGTATCCACCACTGCTTGCATCTGGATTTCCAGTTCCGCAGCGATGCCGAGTGAATCGTTGATCACCACGTCCTGCAGGTATTTCAGGCCGCCTTCCAGGTTGTCCATCCACACGGAAGTGCGTTGCAGGCGATCCGCAGTCTTGATGTAGAACATCAGGAAGCGGTCGATGTATTTCACCAGGGTTTCGTCGTCCAGATCGGATGCGAACAAGTCGGCGTGGCGCGGCTTCATGCCGCCGTTGCCGCACAGGTACAGGTTCCAGCCTTTCTCGGTGGCGATCACGCCCACGTCCTTGCTCTGAGCCTCGGCGCATTCACGGGTGCAACCCGACACGGCCATTTTCAGTTTGTGAGGCGAGCGCAAGCCGCGATACCGCTCTTCCAGATTGATGGCCATGCTGACGCTGTCGAGCATGCCGTAGCGACACCAAGTGGAACCGACGCAGCTTTTCACTGTGCGCAACGATTTGCCGTAGGCGTGGCCGCTTTCGAAACCGGCGTCGATCAGTTCTTTCCAGATCAGCGGCAGTTCATGCACTTGCGCGCCGAACAGGTCGATGCGCTGGCCGCCGGTGATCTTGGTGTACAGATTGAATTTCTTCGCGACCGCGCCGATGGCGATCAAACCGTCCGGTGTGATTTCACCGCCGGGTACACGGGGCACTACGGAATAAGTGCCGTCTTTCTGCATGTTCGCCAGGAAATAATCGTTGGTGTCCTGCAGGCCAGCGTGTTCGTTTTTCAGGATGTAGTCATTCCAGCAGGAAGCCAGGATCGATGCGCTCAGCGGTTTGCAGATATCGCAGCCTTTGCCCTTGCCGAATTTCGCCACCAGTTCTTCGAAAGAACGGATGCCGTTCACGCGGACGATGTGGTACAGCTCCTGACGCGAGTACGGGAAGTGTTCGCACACATCTTTTTTGACTTCGAAGCCCAGTTTTGCCAGCTCCGCGTTCATCACCTGGCCGACCAGCGCAGTACAGCCGCCGCAGCTGGTGCCGGCTTTGGTGCAGGCTTTCAGCGCGCCCAGTTCAGTGACACCGCTTTGCACGGCACCGCAGATCTGGCCTTTGGTAACGTTGTTGCAGGAACAGATCTGCGCGGAATCCGGCAGTTTGTCCACGCCCATGGACGGTGCCGCGGCGCCGTCGCGCTGGGGCAGGATCAGCATGTCGGGGAATTCCGGCAGCTCGATGCTGTTCAACATGAATTGCAGCAGGTTGCCGTAGTTTTCAGCTTCACCCACCAGCACCGCGCCCAGCAGGAATTTGTTGCAGCTGCTGACCACGATCTTCTTGTAGACCTTGTTGACCTCGTCCACGAAGGAATAGCTTTGTGCGCCCGGTGTGGTGCCGTGAGCGTCGCCAATGCTCGCCACGTCCACGCCCATCAATTTGAGCTTGGTGCTCATGTCGGCGCCGATGAATTCATTGCCAGCAGCGCCCGTGATGGTATCCACGGCAACTTGCGCCATCTGGTAACCCGGTGCCACCAGACCGAAGATGCGGCCGTTCCACAGCGCGCATTCGCCGATGGCGTAAATATCGGGATCGCTGGTTTGGCAGAAATTGTTGACGTTGATGCCGCCGCGTTCGCCCATGGCCAGGCCGGATTGTTTGGCCAGTTCGTCGCGTGGGCGGATACCGGCGGAAAACAGGATCAGGTCGGTTTCCAGTTCGCTGCCGTCAGCGAAACACATTTTCAATGTGGTGTTGGTGCCGTCTTCGATGCGCTGGGTGTTCTTGCCGGTGTGTACCTTCACGCCCATGGATTCGATCATGGAGCGCAGCAGCTTGCCGCCGCCTTCGTCCACTTGCACGGCCATCAGGCGCGGTGCGAATTCCACTACGTGGGTTTCCAGGCCTAAATCTTTTAGCGCTTTTGCCGCTTCCAAGCCCAACAGACCGCCCCCGACCACCACACCAACGCGGCTTTTGGCTGCGGTGGCCTTGATGGCTTCCAGGTCTTCAATGGTTCGGTAAACCAAGCATTCGGGGCGATCTTTTCCTGGAATCGGTGGAACGAACGGGTACGAGCCGGTGGCCAGTACCAGCGTGTCGTAGGGGATGCTTTCCCCTTTTTCAGTCGTGACTTGTTTGGCCGAGCGGT
This sequence comes from Dongiaceae bacterium, assembly GCA_035539495.1. Taxonomy (GTDB): domain Bacteria; phylum Pseudomonadota; class Gammaproteobacteria; order Pseudomonadales; family Ketobacteraceae; genus Ch67. Next base: position 5 of record DATLII010000732.1, on the reverse strand, counting down.
CGATG
>DATLII010000731.1:0-14614 GCA_035539495.1 Dongiaceae bacterium | reverse complement strand
GCCTGGACACGAATCACGCCGAACGCGATAAGCACTTGCGCGGCGATGATTTTTTCGCGGTGGAGAAGTTTCCCAAGGCCACCTTCGTCAGCACCAAGGCAGAAAAAATTGATGATCTGACCGGACGCATTTACGGCAATCTGACGTTGAAGGGCGTCACCAAGCCGGTGACATTGCAGGTCGCCTATATTGGCGGTGGCGATGATCCCTGGGGCGGCCATCGCCAAGGCTTTGAAGCCACAACAGAAATTCAATTGAAAGATTTTGGTATCGACTACAACCTGGGTCCGTCAGCACAATCCGCGCAAATTTACATTTCGTTGGAAGGTGTCCGTCAATAGATCCTGGCATGGGGTGCGGCCGTTATTGCTGCGCCCCATTTACACAGCACGCGCACTATTTGCACCTGAAGTCACCCGTTAACAACCTGTGCTACACTGCAAGTGCACCCCCCTCACGTAGCTAGAGCAGAGTTGAAGCAGACCCGGATGGACGGAACTCATCGACCCGAGCCCCCTGCCTACCACTTGCTGGATGGAACCCTGCAAGTCGCCGGCAACAGTGACATTCTTTACGCAGATAGCGCACTCTCCCGCTTGCTGGATATTCCTGTGTCTGAGCTTGAGGGACGTTCCTGGTACAGCCTGTTTCATCCTTTTGACCGCAGCATCATTGACGCGGCCTTGAAAGAGATGGACAGCAAAGGTCAGGGCCACGCGGTACTGCGCACAGCAAAAGCCGACGGCGCCACGTTGCACCTGTATGTAAATCTGTGTCGCGCTGAAGGTACCAATCCTGGCGGTGATTATTATTGTCTGGTGCAGAATCTGGGCGCGCGCATCGGTTACGACGCCAGTCAACAGCATTACGAACGCCTGTTCGCGCTGTCCAATGATCTGTTGTGCGTTGCCAGCACCATGGGTTATTTCCTGGAAGTGAATTCCGCCTTTACCCGCGTGCTGGGTTATTCCCGGGAAGAATTGCTGCGCACCACTTATCTGGAATTCATCCACCCAGACGATGTGGACGTCACGCTGAAGGAAATCCGTAAACTGCGTTCCGGCGTAGATACCCTGTATTTTGAAAATCGCTATCGCTGCAAAGACGGCAGCTGGCGCTGGCTGGCCTGGAGCACACCGGCATCGAATCAGGAAGGCATTCTGTATGCCGTGGCCAAAGACATCACCGAGCGCAAGGAACACGAAGATCATTTACTGCGGCTGGCGAAATTCGATTTTCTGTCGGGCCTGCCCAACCGCAGTTATCTGGAAGATGAATTGAAGCGCGCCATGGCGCGCGCCGAGCGCAGCAATCAGGTCTTGGCGGGCTATTCCATTGATCTGGATAATTTCCACGATGTGAATGAACGCTATGGCCGCGAAGTGGGTGACGATCTGATTCGTCATATGGGCATGCGGCTGCGCACATTGCTGCGGGCCTGTGATTTCATTGCCCGCATCGGCAGCGATGAATTTTTCGTACTGGCGGAAGTGGAACATTCCACCAAGGCACTGCACCTGGGGGACAAGATCGCAGCCCTGCTACACAATCCGTTCACGCTGGAAGACGGTACCGTGCAGGTGAGCGCTTGCGTCGGTACCTTGCTGTACCAAGCGGCGTTGCACAGCGATCCAACGAGCTTCATTGCCAACGCCGAACGGCTGATGCAGGCGCAAAAACTGAAGCGACGTCAACCCCAGCCAATCGACAATACCCGGGTAGCACCGGTTTAATCCAATCCCAGATGTCGTAACGCCATCGCCGCTGCCGTGGTGCGATTTTCCACGCCCAGTTTGCGGAAAATCTGTTCCAGGTGTTTGTTCACCGTGCGCGGGCTCATGCTGAGGATCTGGCCAATCTCGCGATTGGTTTTGCCGTGCGCGATCCATACCAGCACCTCGGCCTCCCGTTCTGTCACTCCCAGATGCTTGCGCAGGGCTTCGGTTTCAGATGGTCTTTCCGGATCGGTCAGTCGCAGCAAGCGTTCGCCGGGTACTGGCTCACCCAGGTAGCTGACGCGCAATGGCTGCGCCAAGCCGTGCAGCAATAAATGGCTGCCGGGCGCTGCCTGATCGGTAAATCCGGCGCGCAACTGCGGCACCAGCTGTTGATCGAGCCAAAAACGATCAGCTCCGGATTTTTCGAACAGGTGATGCACCTGCGGCGTGGCCCACAGAAATTGTCCGGTACGTGTGGTGGCAAATAAAAACTGGCCGGCGGTATCGAGTGCCGTGCGCGCACTTTGTGTCAGGCGCGCGTTGTTCAAATGAACGCGAATGCGCGCGATCAATTCCTGCGGCTTAACCGGCTTGGTCACGTAATCCACGCCACCGGCTTCCAACCCCTTCACGATGTCATTGGTGTCGCTAAGACCGGTCATGAAAATCACCGGCACGTCCGCCAGCTCCGGCTCGCGTTTCAGAATGCGGCACGTCGCGAAACCATCCAGGTTGGGCATTACCGCATCCAGCAAAATAATGTCCGGCAACATCTTGCGGGCGATGCTCACAGCCTGCAGCCCTTCCAATGCCACCAGTACGGTATAGCCGGCCTGATCGAGCGCGTGATTGAGCATGCCGAGGGTGTCGGGCGAATCATCCACCACTAATACCAGATCGCGTTCCGCGCGGTGATCATTCATGTTTCTACCCCGTGAGCAATCTCAATGATGCGATCGAAACGGAATTGGCCAGTGAGATTTTGCAGTAAGGCGATGAATTCCGGCGTGGCATCGCCCGCCTGTCGTAGCTCCTGAATTTTCTGGCGCAAGCCGTTGATGTAGCCGATTTCAGCCAAGGCGCGGATTTCCTGTAAGTGTTGAGCAGACGGTAATTGTTCCGACGGGAATAAGTGCGCAGCCGGCAAACATTCCAACGGTTCGCGCTCGTAAAACCAGGTGAGCCGCAGCAGCGCGCCGAGCTTGTCGAGCAGTACCTGCAACCGCACTGGCTTCACTACGTAGTCGTCATGCCAGCGCGGGGCGTCATCGGTTTCTTGCTGATGGCGGCCTTCGCGGGCATCGGCGGAAATCATAATGATGGGCACGATCACGCCGTCCGCGCGCAGCGCTTCCGCCAATTGCCAGCCGGTCATGCCTGGCATGGAAACATCCAGCAGAAATGCATCGGGATGACATTGCGTTGCCAGCGTCAGGCAGTCGGTGCCGGATGCTGCTTCCACCACGCCAAATCCGAGCGGGGTCAGCAGATCACTGATCAGGCCGCGATGCGATGGGTCGTCGTCCACCACCATCAAGACTTTGCGCGCCCCCTGATAACCGCGCACTGGTTTTTCCACCGCCGGGGCTTCGCTGGGCGTATCAATGCGCGACAACATCAGGCTGACGATGAAGGTGCTGCCGACACCGGGCTCGCTCTGCAATGCGATATCGCCACCCATGATGTCGGTGAGCAGGCGGGTGATGGTGAGGCCCAGCCCGGTTCCCGGCACAGGCGCCATGCCCGGTTTGCGCACTCGTTCGAACGGGCGGAAGATGCGGTCCTGATCTTCCTTGTGAATGCCGACGCCGCTGTCACGAATGGTAAATTCCGCCACTTGGCTGCGGTAACGCACGCTGAAGGACACGCCGCCCCACTCAGTGAATTTGATGGCATTCGACAACAGATTAATCAGAATCTGGCGCAGACGTTTTTCGTCTGTGGCCACATACTCTGGTATAAAACCTTCACAGTGATATTCAAACAGAATGCCTTTCGCTTCTGCCTGCAACCGGAACATCTGCACGATCTGATCCAGCAGCTGACGAATGCGGACTTGATCGCGGTGCAAGTCGAGCCGGCCGGCTTCGATTTTGGAGATGTCCAGCAACCCTTCAATCAAATCCGCCAGATGTTCGCTGCTGCGGCGGATAGTTGAAATGGCATCGCGCCGCGACGGCGGAATTTCCTCATCCTGCTCCAACAGTTGTGCGTAACCCAATACTGCGTTGAGTGGCGTACGCAATTCGTGGCTGATACCGGTCAGGTAACGGCTTTTGGCGTGATTGGCTGCCTCGGCCACTTCCTTGGCTTTTTGCAATTCCAGATCAGTGCGTTCGTGGGCGATGATTTCTTCTTCCAGCAAACGCGTCTGCCGTTGTGATTCTTCCTGCGCCACCAGCCGGCTTTCGTGGGCCAGGATAAACAGCCAGGCCACTACACCGGCTACGATCAGCAGGATAAAAAATTCCTTCCATAACACGGTGCCGATCAGGTTGGCGGTGGCGTCGTCGGTGACGGGAATCTGGTAATACACCAACGTGAGCAGTAAGCCGATACAACCGCCAATCAATAGCAGCAGCCCCAGAAAATGGCCGAGCCGTGAATTCAGCGCATCGGTAACAGGGTCCGGCAGAAAGCCCCGTAATAGACCAATGATCTGACGCGACAGCCGCGCTTCGGGTTTGCACAAATCCTGACAGCGCGCATCGAGCGAACAGCACAAGGAACAGATATGCCCCCCGTATGCGGGACAGGTGGTCATGTCTTCCGGTTCGAATGCATGTTCGCAAATGCAACAGGTAACAGTGTCGCCGCTGCAAAAAATGGTTTCCGGCAGACGCGCAATGTAATAGCGACCTTTGGTGGACCAGGCAATCAACGGCGCCAATATGAATGAAGATCCCAGCGCCACATACGGTGACAATGCCTGCGCCAATTCGCCAAAACTACCCAAGTGCGCGCTGATGCCCAACAGCGACGCCAGCACCATTGAACCAAAACCTACCGGATTGATGTCGTACAGGTGCGCACGCTTGAATTCAATTTGCGGTGGGCTGAATCCCAGTGGCTTGTTGATCACCAGATCCGCCACCAGCGAACCCACCCAGGCGACCGCCACAATGGCATACACACCCAGAATACTTTCCAGGGCGCGATAAATACCTAATTCCATCAGCAGCAGCGCGATGGCAACGTTGAACACCAACCACACCACACGTCCTGGATGACTGTGGGTAAGGCGCGAGAAAAAATTCGACCAGGCAATAGAGCCCGCATAGGAATTGGTAACGTTGATTTTCAGCTGCGACAGAATCACGAAAATGCCTGCCAGCGCCAGCGCAAAATCCGGTGACGACGTGATATAGCCGAATGCAATGCTGTACATACGGGTGGGATCGGCCGCATCTGCCGGCAACACACCATGTCGCAATGCCAGCACCGCCAGAAAGGATCCAGCCAGAATTTTCAAACCGCCCACCAAAATCCAACCCGGGCCTGCCGCCAGCAATGCCAACCACCAACGTAGTTTCTTACCTTCCTGCTGCGGTGGCAGGAAACGCAGAAAATCCACCTGCTCGCCAATTTGCGCAATCAGGGAAAAAATCACGGACGATGCAGCGCCGAACAGCAGAATATTGAGGCCAGCACCGCCGTGCGAATGCTCGCCTGCATATTGCGTCCAATCCCGCACCGACGCGATGTCATGCCAGGCGATATAAATAAACGGCAGCAACTGCAACGCTATCCACAATGGCTGCGACCACAACTGGAACCGACTGATAAAGGTGATGCCGTGCGTCACCAGCGGTATCACCAGCAACGAACTGATCAAGTAGCCAATGGTGGTGGGAATGCCCAGCAGGATTTCCAGCGCCATCGCCATGATGGCCGCTTCCAGCGCGAAGAAAATAAAGGTAAACGATGCGTAGATCAGCGAGGTGATGGTGGAACCGATATAGCCGAACCCTGCACCACGAGTGAGCAAATCGATATCGATGCCATATTTTGCAGCATAAAAGGCGATGGGCACGCCGGTCAGGAAGATGATCAGGCCCACCGCCATGATCGCCGCCACCGCGTTATCGAAGCCATAGCTGAGCGTAACAGCGCCGCCAATGGCCTCCAGCGCCAGAAACGAAATCGCTCCTAGCGCCGTATTGGCCACCCGCGCCAATGACCAGCGCCGCGCCTTCTTGGCGGTGAAGCGCAGGGCGTAGTCCTCCAGGGTCTGGTTAGCCACCCACTGGTTGTAGTTGCGGCGGACGCGGAATATCTGCTGGCGGGCTGTCATGGGTAGGTCCGGGCCTGCTTCCAGGGATTACCTCGGGTCATCTTCAATTGATCGATACTGCTTTATCGGTACTGCTCATCGGTACAGTTAATCCGTACAACGATCCATACAACGTCGATCCGTCACAGAGATACGTCATCCCGCACCGACATCAACGCGCGGTGCAGCCCTTCCGCTGGCCCAAGGGAACTAAGGCAAGTTGCATACCAGCCAAAGCGGGTTAACCCGCGTTTCGGATTTTTACGAATCTGCTCAACTCGCCTGACGATTGCGGGGTCAAGACGACGCCCGCCTACGCAAAATACCCGGTTCACACCGCCCGCCCTATGCGTCATTTGACGTAGTTCGGTGCTCCGCCCTGGGGCATTCCCCGAATTGGCGCGCCCCTGCTGTCTGCCGATACTCGACCTCGACGCAAGACGTCCCATTCCGATCGATAGCCTGAGAGGTTGTACCATGCTGACAAAATTCCTTGGCTCCAGACGTTCCCACTCGCCGCTGCGGCGGCGAATTCTGCAGGGCATGCTCGCGCTGCCCGCCGCGATGATGTTGAGTCACGGGGCCTTTGCAGCGCCATCCACTGCGGAGGTCAACACTACCGGCCTGGCGGTGACCGACAGCACCGTGAAAGTGGGCATCCTGCATTCCGTCACCGGCACCATGGCGATCAGCGAAACCGGTTCGGTGCAGGCGGAAAAACTCGCCATCGACCAGATCAACGCCACGGGGGGCGTGCTGGGCCGCAAGATTGAATTCATCCAGGAAGACGGCGCCAGCGATTGGCCCACCTTCGCGGAAAAATCCAAAAAGCTGCTGGTGAACGACAAAGTGGCCGCCGTGTTCGGCTGCTGGACTTCCGCATCGCGCAAAGCGGTATTACCTGTGTTCGAGCAATACAACGGCAAGCTGTATTACCCGACGTTTTATGAAGGCCTCGAACAATCCCCCAACGTGATTTACACCGGCCAGGAAGCAACCCAGCAGATCATCGCGGGTATTGACTGGGTGGTGAAAACCAAGGGCGCGAAAACGTTCTACCTGCTGGGCTCCGATTACATCTGGCCGCGCACTTCCAACAAGATTGCACGCAAGCACATCGAGAAGCTGGGCCTGCAAGTGGTGGGTGAAGAGTACTACCCGCTGGGCCACACGCAGTTCAACTCGGTAATCAACAAGATCAAGTTGAAAAAGCCCGACGTGATCTACGCGATCGTGGTGGGCGGTTCCAACGTGGCTTTCTACAAGCAGCTGAAAGCAGCGGGCATCGACATGACCAAGGAAAAGCCACTGGTATTGACCATTTCGGTAACCGAGGACGAGATCCTGGGCATCGGCGGCGAGAACATGGTGGGCGCGTACGCATCGATGAAATATTTCCAGAGCCTGGACAACGACAACAACAAGAAATTTGTTGAAGCGTTCAAGGCTAAATGGGGCAAAGACATCGTGATCGGTGACGTGACGCAGGCTGCTTATCTCGGACCTTGGTTGTGGAAGGCTGCGGTGGAAAAAGCAGGATCGTTTGATATCGACAAGATCAAGGAAGCATCGCCCGGCATCGAGCTGACCACTGCACCTGAAGGTTACGTGAAGATTCACCCGAACCACCACTTGTGGTCGAAAACCCGGATTGGTCTGGCTGGAACCGATGGTCAGTACAAGGTGGTGTACGAGACAAAAGATCTGATGGAGCCGGATCCGTTCCCGAAAGGTTATCAGTGATCTGAAGCAGAAGGCATGCACGGAGCAGCAGGGCCAGATCGGATTCAGGGACGTCAGCGGCCATGGAAGGCCGCTGTCGAGCCTACAGGGATGTACTTGTGGCGTGCCCTGAATCCGATCTGGGTCTGCTGCGAAACCCTGAAGATGCAACCGAACACGAACTGAATATCGCATCAAACGCAACACAAGGCTCCACTCCTTAACACCAGGCTCAGGAGGCCAAGATGTTCGCCGACTACAGCATGGCAGAACTGACATCCATCTTCGCGATGCAGGCATTTGCCGGACTCATACTGTTTTCCGTTTTCGTACTGATGGCGCTGGGACTCGCGATCATTTTTGGCCAGATGGGTGTGATCAACATGGCCCACGGCGAGTTCATGATTCTGGGCGCTTACATTACCTATCTCACCTCACATGTCTTTTCCGAGTACGCGCAGAATCTTTTCGGCATTTATTTCTTCGTGGCGATGATACTCGCCTTTATCACCACCTTCGCGCTGGGCGCGCTAGTGGAATGGGGACTGATACGCCATCTCTACAAACGCCCGTTGGACACGCTGCTCGCCACCTGGGGCCTGAGTCTAATCCTGCAGCAAATTTATCGCTCCGTCTTCGGTGCACGTGAAGTGGGCGTTACGCTGCCTGACTGGTTGATGGGCTCCGTTGCCTTGAGCGAAACGATTGAAATTCCCATCAATGGTCTGTTCGTCATGGGCCTGACGCTCATCATCGCCGTTGGCGTGGCACTGATGATGTATCGCTCCCGCTGGGGCTGTCAGGTTCGCGCAGTTGTGCAGAACCGCACCATGGCCGGTGCGGTGGGCATCAACACCGAAAAAGTCGATCGCATGACATTCGCACTGGGTTGCGGCATCGCGGGTGTGGCGGGCAGCGCCTTTACCATGATCGGTTCCACCGGCCCTACTTCCGGCCAGCTATATATCGTTGACACCTTCCTCGTGGTGGTGTTTGGCGGCGCATCGAGCCTGCTCGGCACCATTGCTTCGGCATTCACCATTTCGCAGGCGCAGTCCACCATGGAATTTTTCATGAGTGGTTCCATGTCGAAAGTGCTCACCCTGTTGGTAGTCGTCGGCATTCTGATGCTGCGGCCACAAGGGTTGTTCGCACTGAAGATTCGTCGCTAATCGTCCTGTTACGCAGTAAGGAGAAATTACGATGTCGTATCAAGGTCTAAAATCTTACCTTCCTCAGCAGGACATGATCGGCTTTGCGTTGCTCGCCGTTCTGCTGCTGGTGGTGTTTCCACTGTCGCTGGATATTTTCCGCCTCAATCTGGTGGGAAAATATCTCACCTACGCATTCGTCGCACTCGGACTGGTGCTGTGTTGGGGCTATGGCGGCATTCTGAGTTTGGGTCAAGGCGTATTTTTCGGCCTGGGCGGCTACTGCATGGCGATGTTTCTGAAACTGGAAGCGTCCAATCCGGAAGCCACCAAAATCCAGTCCACCCCCGGCATTCCGGATTTCATGGACTGGAACCAGCTCACCGAATTGCCCTTCTTCTGGGAGCCGTTCCATAGCCTCGGTTTTACGATACTCGCGGTGGTAGTGGTGCCGTCCATCTTCGCTTACTTCATTGGTGTCGCGATGTTCAAGCGGCGGGTGGGAGGCGTGTACTTCGCCATCATCACGCAGGCGTTTGCCGCAATCCTCACCATCCTGATCATCGGCCAGCAGGGCTACACCGGCGGCGTCAACGGCATCACGGACCTGCGCACATTGTTGGGCTGGGACATCCGCACCGACAGCGCAAAATACATTCTCTACTTTGTCTGCGTCGGCATGCTGTTCCTCTGTCTTTTTGCTGCGCAATACGTGCGGAAAAGCAAACTGGGACGTCTGTTGGTGGCGATGCGCGAGCGCGAAGATCGCGTGCGCTTCTCCGGGTACGACGTGTCGAACTTCAAGATCTTCGTGTTCTGTCTGGGCGCTGCCTTCTCCGCCATCGGTGGTGCCATGTTCACTCTGCAAGTGGGTTTCATGTCGCCATCCTTTGTCGGCATCGTGCCCAGTATCGAGATGGTGATCTTCTGCGCCGTAGGTGGACGCCTGTCAATTTTGGGCGCTGTGTACGGCACGCTGCTGGTGAACTGGGCGAAAACCACGTTCTCGGAAAGTTTTCCCGAACTCTGGCTGCTCGCCATGGGCGGTCTGTTTATTGCGGTGGTGCTCGCGTTTCCAAACGGTCTCGCCGGCCTGTACCAAACCTGGGTGGCACCGCGCGTTGAAAAATGGTTGACGAATCTGAGATCCCCTCGCCCGCTGGCGGCAACCAATCCACTGGAATCCAGGAGTTGAATGATGACAATCGCCAATCAAAGTATCGGTGCCAAGGATTTCGTGCTGGCAGTGGAAGGACTCACTGTTTCCTTCGACGGTTTCAAAGCGGTGAACGACTTGTCCTTCTACGTGGACGAAAATGAAATCCGCGTCATTATCGGTCCCAACGGCGCGGGCAAAACCACGGTGTTAGACCTGATCTGCGGGCGCACCAAGGCCACCACGGGCTCCATCAAATTCCGGGGCAAGGAACTCACCAAAATGCGCGAGCACGAGATCGTGCATGCGGGTGTGGGCCGTAAATTCCAGAATCCGTCGATCTACGAAGATCTCACCGTGTTCGAAAATCTGGAGCTGTCCTATCCCAAAGGTCGCAATGTGTGGGGCGCTCTGACTTTCAAGCGCGATAAGGACGTGATCGAAAAAGTAGAAGAAATCGCAGAGACGATTTTCTTGCAGGACAGCCTCAACAAAGAAGCCGGCCTGCTCAGCCACGGCCAAAAGCAATGGCTGGAAATCGGCATGCTGCTGATCCAGAACCCTGACCTTTTAATGCTGGATGAACCAGTGGCCGGCATGTCGGTGGCCGAACGCAAACAAACCGCCGAACTGCTCAACCGCATCACCAAGAATCGTTCCGTAATCGTGATCGAGCATGACATGCAGTTCGTGGAAGACATCGCTCACCGCGTCACTGTGCTGCATCAGGGCAAGGTGTTGTCGGAAGGTTCCATGGAGCGGGTCAAGACCGATCCAAAAGTCGTTGAAGTGTATTTGGGCCATTGAGCACAGCGAGGAAACCCCATGCTATCCGTATCGCAGTATCAAGTGGCCTATGGCCAGAGCGAAGTCATTCACAATTTGAATTTCGAAATAAAGCCCAGGGAAATTGTCGCCATCATGGGCCGCAATGGCATGGGCAAAACCACACTGATGAAATCCCTGATGGGTATTCAGCCGAGTCGAAAAGGTAGCGTGAAACTGGACGGCACTGAACTCACCACGATGAAAAGCCACCAGCGCGTGGCCAGCGGTGTGGGTTTCGTACCCCAGGGACGCATGATTTTCTCCACCATGACGGTGAAGGAAAACATCGAAACCGGTTTGACCACCGTTAAAGACAAAAAAATCCCGCAGGACCTATATGACCTTTTCCCTGTTTTGCTGGAAATGAAATCACGGCGTGGCGGCAACCTCTCCGGTGGCCAACAGCAACAGCTCGCTATCGCCCGCGCATTGGCAAGCCGGCCCAAACTGCTGCTGCTCGACGAACCCACTGAAGGCATCCAGCCTTCCATCATTCGTGAAATGGCGCGCACATTAAAACGCATTCGTGATGAAAAAGGTTTGTCGATCATCGTGTCAGAACAGGTGTTGAGTTTCGCGCTGGATATTGCCGATCGCATCCTGGTGCTGGAAAAAGGTGACATCGTGGCGGAAGAAGAACGCGCCAATGTCAATGAAGCAAAAATTGCAGCTTATCTGTCGGTGTGATGTTTAACCGACGACAGGCGCAGCTACACAAAAGCTCCACTCACAAAAGGCTAGAGGTGACACACAATGGCTGAGACCATCATCAAAATCGACCTGAAAAAATCGCCCTACGAGCAGGACACTATCCACAACCGCTGGCACCCGGATATTCCGATGGCCGCAATGGTGAAACCGGGAGATGATTTCATTATCGAGTGCTACGACTGGACCGGTGGCCAGATCAAGAACGACGACGACGCCGCTGACGTACGCGACGTGGACTTGTCGCAGGTGCATTTCCTGTCAGGCCCCGTCGGTGTTGACGGCGCCGAACCCGGTGATCTGCTGGTGGTGGACATCCTCGACATCGGTGCATTCCAGGAAAGCCTGTGGGGTTTTAACGGCTTCTTCTCCAAGAAAAACGGCGGCGGCTTTCTCACCGAGCATTTTCCGGAAGCGCAAAAATCGATTTGGGATTTCAACGGCATGTTCACCAAGTCGCGCCATGTTCCCGGCGTCGAATTTGCTGGCTTGATTCACCCGGGCCTGATCGGCTGTCTGCCATCGAAAGAAATGCTGGCAGAGTGGAACAAGCGCGAAAAGGAATTGTTCGATACCGATCCCACCCGCGTACCCGGTCTGGCCAATCTGCCTTACGCGCCCACCGCACACATGGGCAAGATGAAAAAAGAAGACGCAGCCGTTGCCGCAGCGGAAGGTGCGCGCACAGTGCCACCGCGTGAACACGGCGGCAACTGCGACATCAAGGATTTATCACGGGGCTCGAAGGTTTACTTCCCAGTCTATGTAAAAGGCGGCGGCCTCTCGGTCGGCGATCTGCACTTCAGCCAGGGCGACGGCGAAATCACCTTCTGCGGCGCCATCGAAATGGCGGGCTGGATTCACCTGCGGGTTAGCCTGATCAAAGACGGCATGCAGAAGTACGGCATCAAGAATCCGATTTTCAAACCCAGTCCGATCACGCCCAAGTATGACGACTACCTGATCTTCGAAGGCATCTCGGTGGACGAGCAAGGCAAACAACATTACCTGGACGTGCATATCGCTTATCGTCAGGCCTGTTTGAATGCCATCGAATATCTCACCAAATTCGGCTACAGCCGCGCGCAAGCCTACGCCATTCTCGGCACAGCGCCGGTGCAGGGTCATATCAGCGGTGTGGTGGACGTGCCCAATGCCTGCGCCACTCTGTGGCTGCCCACGGATATTTTCGAGTTCGACGTGAAACCCAACGCCGATGGACCGAAGAAATACCTGGATGGCAGCATCGATATACCGCTAGCCCCCGATCTGAAATAAAAGGAACCCACTATGCCTTTGTATGACTACAAGTGTGCAAGCCACGGCGTATTCCAGGAACTGGTGCCACTGGCAGACTTCGATCAACCCTGCGCGTGCCCGCAATGCGGCACGCTGTCACCCCGGGTGATCCTGTTCTCGCCGCAATTCCTGGCCATGGCGGAGGAGCGGCGCAAAGCGTTCGCCACCAACGAAAAAGCGCGGCACGAACCGGTGTTTTCCAACCGAGACGTCCGCGCGGAGGCAAAACAGCAACACGGCACCAATTGCGGCTGCCATTCCACGCAACCACTCAGCCAAGCTCGCCAAACAAAGCTGTTCTACACCGCCGAAGGGGACAAAATGTTTCCGTCAATGCGGCCCTGGATGATCAGCCACTGATTTAGCGGACCACTGATCTAGCGGAGTAGTGGCGATACGGAAAGCAAAAACCGCACTGACGGCCTCCTGCCGCGAACTCGGGGCTGTCAGTGCGGCTTTTGTTTGATCGAAGTCTTACTGAATCGAAATAGCGTTTACTGTTTTTCGCGGACGACGACGGTGCGCGCGATTTTGTCGTGCAGCCCCTGTTTGCGCGCGTCGATGCCCACCCAGATGAAACCGATGCCCAACGTCAGCACGCAAACGAAATAGCCGATGTAACGCAGTATCAGGCGACCGGTCGGCACAGGCTCAAAAGTATCCGCATCCAGAATCTTAGCGCGAAATACCATCTTGCCCGGCGTGGCCGCATATTTCACCCACAGCCCCACGATGATGAAGGCTGGCAGCACCAGCTGAAATACAGTACCCACCACACTGTCCAGCACGGATTCATCCATGCCACTGGCCAACACCACGATCAAACCCAGAATGAAAAAAACCACGAACATCCAGATATTATCGATGATGGATGCAGCCACCCGAGCCCAGAAACCCAGGTATTCCACGTCCCGCATGGGCTGGTTCAATTCGGTGCCGGGCGCGTTGTAGGGGTTGTTCATGGTGTATCCTCCCGTTACTGAGTTCCCACAATTCTCTGATTTGAGTGTAGCGGGAAATTCTGCAATCAACCGAGCGTGCTCATCCCACCAAAATCAAGCCACGATACTGACCAACGCCTGCAGCAACGCCGCGCATTCCTTGTCCGTGCCCACGGTAATGCGCAGGTGCTGGTCAATACGCGGCAATTTGAAATGCCGCACGATGATGGACTTTTCCCGCAACGCCGCCGCAATCCGGTCAGCATTGTGCCGCGGGTGACGGGCAAACACGAAGTTCGCCGCTGACGGCACCACGTCGAAACCCAACTGCTCCAGCTGCTGCACCAGCACCGCCCGGGTATCCATGATGTGCTGGCAGGTCTGTTTGAAATAGTCTTCGTCTTCCAGCGCCGCCACCGCGCCCTTCAGCGCGAACCGATCCAGCGGATAGGAATTGAAACTGTCCTTCACCCGTTCCAGACCTTCGATCAGTTTCTCGTGGCCTACTGCAAAGCCCACTCGCAAACCGGCCAGCGAACGGGATTTGGATAAGGTCTGCACCACCAGCAGATTGGGGTAACGCGCCACCAGTGGAATCGCCGTTTCGCCGCCGAAATCCACATAGGCTTCATCCACCACCACCACCGAACGGGGATTGGTCTGCAGCAGTTGCTCGATCGCGTCCAATGGCAACAAACGTCCGGTCGGTGCATTGGGATTGGGGAAAATAATGCCGCCGTTGGGCCGCGCGTAGTCAGCCAGATCGATGGCGAAATCATCCCGCACCGGAATGGTCTGGTACTGAACCTGATATAGCT
>DATLII010000730.1:0-1899 GCA_035539495.1 Dongiaceae bacterium | reverse complement strand
TTTCATGCCCTCCAATGCGCAAAAACTGCAGAAAATCGGCAGACCCGCCAACGACCCTCACTGGCCGGACTATGTTCAGGATTACAGCCTGGACGCTAGCGACATCCCTGAACTGATCAGCTACATCACCGACAAAAGTTTTCTGGATTCGCGCCCCAGCAGCCGTAAATTCTGGGCGCCGGTGCATGCCTGGCGTGCGTTGGGACAACTGCAGGCGCAAGCCGCGCTGCAACCGCTGCTGCAATTGATGCCCGAATGGCTGGAAGACGATTACGCCGTGAATGAAATTCCCGTGGTGTTGGGCATGCTGGGCAGCGCGGCGATCACTCCCACCTCACAATTGATGCTGGCGGACAACGAAGATGAAGTTCTGCGCATCATGGCGCTGGATACGCTGGCAGAAGTCGTCCACCACCATCCGCAGGAACGCGAAAACGTTCTGGCGATTTACTCCCGCTACCTGAATTCACCGGATCCGATCGCACTGGGCCTGAATGCCTTGCTGGTGGCGCAACTGGCCGCGCTGGGTGCCTTCGATTTCTGGCCTCGAGTCACACCGCTGTATGAACGTGGCTGGGTCGACAACAGCATGCTGGATCGCGAAGACGCCGAGATCGAATTCGGCCTGCGGGAAGAACGGGAAACGCCCCGCGCGGATTCGGCACCCTACACGCCGAAAGACCTTCCGGAAGGCGAAGATGTGCCCGCCATCGAGGTGGTGGAATACTACCTGGACAAATACGGCGCCGACGAAGCCATCCTGGGCGCGGCGGAACTGGACGGATTTTTTGCCGGCCTGGCCTGCGCTCCCAACAATCTGGTGCCGTCCGAGTGGCTGCCGTCCCTGTGGGGCGGCGAAGAACTCATGCCGGATTGGGAAACCGAAGAGGAAATCAGCGATTTCCACGACGCGCTGCTGGAAGAATACAACCTGGTGATGGAAGAATTTATCGCCAGCGAATATTCCGCCCTGTTCTACAACCACGATGAACCGGAAGCGGCCCACTTTTTCGTGCGCGACTGGTGCAATGGTTTCCTGCGCGCCGCCACGCTGTATGCCACGATGCCGGAAGCGGATCGGTACCTGTTCGAACGTCACACAGAACGGGTCCGGCTGTATGCGTCAGACACTGGCATTCAGCAGTTGCAACGCCTGAACTGGCAGGAAGTGGAACAGCAACAGCAGGCGATGGAGGCGGATGTCACCGCTCTGCAGCAACACTTCTTCCAGCGCCGGGTTACTGCTGCGCATACACCCTATGTCAGCAGCGACCCCAAAGTGGGCCGCAACGACCCCTGTCCCTGCGGCAGTGGCAAAAAATTCAAGCAGTGCTGCCTGCACTGAGCAACCAAGGCGGGGCGGGGTTAACCAGACGGCAGTAACCCCACCCCTTGCAGACGCGGCATTCATCCCCATATTGACCGATTCCTACCCTAGTCGTCGGAATCGTTGCCGTGCGTCGCCCGCCTTTGCTCGTACTGTACCTGTATCTGTTCTCGCTCACCTTTCATGCGTTTATCGGCTGGCGTCTGTTGCCAGACCTGGCGGCACCGGACTGGATCAACACCGGACTGTGGCTGGCATCTCTGGCGACCGACACCGTCGCGGATCATTCGGACGTTGCGCAGTGGAGCAGTCTGGCGGTACTGGTCGGCGCCGGGCTGATTACGCTGATCGGGTTTATCAACGCCCGCCGCGCCCCCGACGTGGTGCAAGTAGACGTACCCATCGCCAATCTGCCGCCGTCGCTGGAAGGCTTCACCATCGCCCAGATTTCCGATATCCATGTGGGCCCCACCATTCGCGAACCCTGGCTGGAAGCCATCGTGCGCAAAGTGAATGCGCTGCAGGCGGACATGATTGCCGTCACCGGCGATCTGGTGGATGGCCGCGTGCAA
>DATLII010000729.1:0-8795 GCA_035539495.1 Dongiaceae bacterium | reverse complement strand
GGGATATGGAAGCGACAGTCGCCGAAATCAAGCGCCTGGCCGCCAAGGGCTGTACCGCCGTTTCCCTTAACGAAAACCCGACCAAACAGGATCTGCCGAGCATCCACAATGCTTACTGGAATCCGATGTGGAAAGCGATCGCTGAGCATAACTTTACGATCTGTCTTCACATTGGCGCGGGTAATCCGGTTCCTCACGCTTCCATGGAAACACCGATTGAGGCCTGGATCACCACCATGCCGCTGTCCAGCGCGGTGGGGGCTGCGGACTGGCTGCATCTCAGCGCGTTGCATGAGTACAACCTGAAGATTGCATTGTCTGAAGCCAGTATCGGTTGGGTTCCCTATTTCCTGGAACGTGCCGACTTCGCACATTCCCGCCACCGGCTCTGGACCCACAACCACTTCCATGGCTTGCAGCCCAGCGAAATGTTCAAGAAGCACTTCATGCTGTGCTTCATCGATGATCCCTACGGTCTGAAGAATCTGAGCGAACTCAATGAAGATCTGATCGCCTACGAATGCGACTATCCTCACTCGGATACACTGTGGCCGGAATGTCCGGAACATCTGTGGAAAACCATCAAGCATCTGAAGGATGAACAGATCAACAAGATCACGCATTTGAATGCGATGAAGTGGTTCAACTACGATCCATTCAAATTCAACAAGAAAGAGAACCTGACGGTTGGTGCTCTGCGTGCGCAGGCTGCGAAGGATAAGGTTGATACCAAGCCGAAATCCTACGGCGGTGAAAAGCCTCTGGCGGAAGGGGAAGTACAACGTCGGATTACCTCCGGCGACCTGATGAAGATGTTCGCGCATCACGCCCAGGAAGGTACCAAGAAAGCGGGTTGATCAATAAAATAAGAAAGGGAGCCAAGGCTCCCTTTTTTGTTGGTTGTGTTATCCGATATCCGGAAGTCGCTTGTCTTTAATGGCCGTTTCGACCAGATCGATCAGCCAGGTGAGCGTCGCAATGGATTGCTCGAAATCGAAATTCCAGGCGTTCTGCAAGCGCTCATACGTTGAGGGTTGCCAGAAGATATCCAGGCTGGCCGTCACCGCCAATTGTTGTGCCTCGCTCCATCCTGGTGTTGCCTCCACCACCGAACGCAACAACGCAGTCCGACGATCCTGATCGACGCTGCTGAAGGAAGGATCTTCCAGCTCTTTTGACTTGGCAGAAAAAGACAGCATGTACTGAAACAGGCTTTTGATGGTGGCGGTGAATTCCGGCAGTGTCAGCGCGTTCAGATTGATTCCGGATTCCTTTACCAGCCGTTGCATAACGGCATCTTTGAGTGCCTGCTCTGTCGCAAAATAGCGATAAACCGTTCGCTCGCTGATGCCGGCGCGCTCGCCAACCGCGCGAAAAGTCAGGTTCTTCCAGTCCCATGCAGGGAATTCGTGCGCCAGCTGCACGCCGCTGGTAATGATGTGTTCCCGTGTCTCTGTGCTCTGCTGCTGCCGTACCACACTGTTATAACGACGCTTTTCAGTAGCCGGCTTTTCTGCGGGCTTTTTGTCTTTGGCGGCGGCAGGCGTTTTTGCAGTTTTCTGCGGAGTGGATCGGGACTTCATTCGAATATGTTCTCTGATGGCTATCTTGCGGAATAATCCCAAATTCCGTAGGCGAATGCAAAGTTACGCGATGTTTCGGCGACAGTTAGGCGCGAATTGCCAAACTGCATCAATACTCACTATTGAACAACGATGTTGGATATAATTGAATGATGATATAGTGGTTTCATGCGCAAGCCATCATGAAAGTCGTAGCAGAATTCAAATAGGAGAAAGCACCATGTCCGAAGCGTTCATCATCGATGCCGTCCGTACTCCCCGTGGTATTGGCAAAGTGGACAAGGGTGCGTTGGCAAATTTGCATCCGCAGCATTTGGCCGTGGTGGTCCTAAAGGCGCTGCAGGAACGCAACAATATCAACACCGCGGAGCTGGACGATGTCATTTGGGGCACCAGTGCGCAGAAAGGTAAACAAGGCGGTGATTTGGGCCGTATGGCGGCGCTGGATGCCGGTTTTGATGTGAGGGCCAGTGGTGTCACGCTGGACCGTTTTTGCGGTAGCGGACTGACTGCCGCCAACCTGGCTGCCGGGCAGCTGAAAGCCGGTTTCGAAGATCTGATCATCGCCGGCGGCACCGAAATGATGTCGTTGATTACGGCGATCAGTAAGCAGGAAATGGAAGCAGGTTTCAAACCCATGGGGTTGGGTACAGGTAATGCCCGTTTGCAGGAACGTCACCCGCAGTCGCATCAAGGCCTGTGCGCGGATGCCATTGCGTCCATGGAAGGAATTGATCGCCTAGCGCTGGATGCGTTCGCGCTGGAAAGCCAACGCCGTGCCGCGCTGGCCATTGAAGAAGG
Organism: Dongiaceae bacterium; assembly: GCA_035539495.1. Lineage (GTDB taxonomy): Bacteria > Pseudomonadota > Gammaproteobacteria > Pseudomonadales > Ketobacteraceae > Ch67. Next base: position 6,411 of record DATLII010000729.1, on the reverse strand, counting down.
GCGCTTTGATAAATCCATCGTGCCGGTGTTGGATGACAGCGGCAAAATTATTCTGGCGCGAGATGAATATCCGCGCCCGCAAACCACGGCGGCGGATCTTGCTGCGCTGCAACCGAGCTTCATCAAGGTTGCGGACATGCCGACCGACCGCAACGGCACCACCTACCGCCAGTTGATCAACCGTCGTTATCCCGATCTGAAGATTGAACACTTCCACCACGCCGGTAATTCCTCGGGCGTTGTGGATGGTGCTGCTGGTTTGTTGATGGCCAGCAAGGCCTACGCAGCAAAACAGGGCTGGAAGCCCCGTGCGCGCGTTGTGGCAACGGCCAATATCGGGGGCGACCCTACGCTGATGTTGAATGCACCCGTTCCGGCAGCTCAAAAAGTGTTGGCAAAGGCGGGGCTGAAGCCATCCGACATCGATCTGTGGGAAGTAAATGAAGCGTTTGCTGTGGTGGTTGAAAAGTTCATTCGGGATCTGAATCTTGACCGTGACAAGGTGAACGTGAACGGTGGTGCGATTGCGTTGGGTCATCCCATCGGCGCAACTGGCGCCATTTTGATTGGCACTGTACTGGATGAACTGGAGCGTCGCGATCTGAAGCGCGGTTTGATCACCATGTGTGCTGCGGGTGGTATGGCGCCGGCCATTATTATCGAGCGGGTTTGATCATTGCGCGAGTGAGAATCGTTGGATCGAACCTGCGTCGTTCGCATGATTGATCTATCGATTTTCACCGCAAGCTAGAAAGCTAAACCGCTAGAACAAAAGAAAGCCACAAAAAAGCCGCTTCAATGTTGATTTGAAGCGGCTTTTTAGTGAAGCAATGCAACTAGAGGCGTTAGTTGCTGAACAGCTTGCGAATCTCGCGACGCAGCAACTTGCCCATCTCGTTGTAGGGCAGGGCATTGAGCACCGCAATACGTTCCGGGACACGGGAAGAACGCAAACGGTCCTTGATCAACCCGCGCAGTTCGTTTTCGCTGGGTGCTGCACAGCCGGGTTTGAGTGCAACGGCGATGCCCACAGCTTCACCCCATTCGTTGGAGGGAACGGCCACAGCCGCCGCGTCAGCGATGGATGGGTGAGTCAGCAGTACGTCTTCGATCTCGCCTGGTGAAATGTTTTCACCACCGCGAACGATAACGTCGTCGGCGCGACCAGCGAGGAACAGAAAGCCCTCTTCATCCAGCCAGCCTGCATCGCGGGTTGGGAACCAGCCGTCCGAATCCAGCGCTTTGCGTTCGCGGTATTCGCCCGACACCTGCTCGCCGCGAACATAGATTTCACCACGTTCTCCGGCCGGCAGACACTTGCCTTCCTCGTCGCGGATTTCCAGCTCGATGGTGGGTAGTGGGCGGCCTACGGAGCCAAGACGTGCGCGAATCGCAGGATCAGTGGATGCAAATGCAGTGCGATGGTCATCCGGCCCCAGCAGCGCGATAGTGGAGCTGGTTTCTGTCAGGCCATAGGCGTTGGTGAAGCCGCATTTCGGAAACAGATGCATGGCCCGCTCAACCACCACCATCGGCATAGGTCCACCACCGTAAGCGATAGCTTGCAAGGACGACAGATCGGCCTTAGCGCCTTCGTCCAGGTGACCGATGATGCGGGACAGCATGGTGGGCACCACGAACGCATTGGTAGCGCGTTCTTCGCTGGCAAGGCTCAGCCAGCTTTCAGGACTGAAGGCTGGCAACAACAGAATCTTGCGCATGGAATAGATGGAGCTGAGCATGGCCGCGATGCCCGCGATGTGATACGGGGGAACGCAGACCAGGCTGGCTTCGTCTGGGGAGGCTGAAGCGAACTCGACTGTGCCCAGAATATAGGACAGCAAATTGGCATGTTTCAGCAGCGCCGCTTTCGGAGCGGATGTGGTGCCGCTGGTAAAGATTTGGGCGGCAATGCCTTCACTTTCTTCCTGCTCGGCAAAGGGCTCGCCCACGGCTTCCGCTGCAGCGACGAAGTCGGCGCGATTGAAGCACGCATGATTGCCGGTGGGGCTGAGACGTTTAATGCGTTCCACATCGCCGATGGCGCAAGCAGGCGCGATCCGGTTCAGCAATGCCGCCAGATCTTCATCAGCCAGACGATAGTTGAGTGGCACATAGGGAACGCCAGCGAGCGCCGCGCCGAACAAGGCAATCGGTGTCGCTTCGCTGCTTTCATCCAGCAGTGCTACAAATTTGCAACCGCTCTGAGTGATGTTGGCAGCTGCGCCTTGGGCCGCTTGCCAGAGGGCGCCGTAAGTCCAGCGCCGGCCACCACACACCAGGGCAACGCGATCAGGTTCGGCGTCCGCCGCCATTTGCAGAAAGAGTGAAATATTCATAGGACAAACTTCAGTCGGATGAAGGTAACGGTTTGCTGTCCTTGATCTGCAGTGCGGCGCCGCCAATGGACAGCGAGCCTTTACCGGCTTTGACACACAACAGCTCAACGGTGGAATCGGCATTCACATAACGTTTGCCCATTTTGGTGCCTTCTGCGAACGCTGCATCAAGATCGCCTCGTGCTTCCGGCGCAGCGTCCGACATGGGCTTGCCGCCACAATCCACCACGATATTGCTTCCCTTGATAACCATCACTTCCGTATCGCAAACAGCGCTTTTTAGTTTTGTTCCAGGCTTCATAATGCTCTCGTCATCGTTGCTCTTTCGGAATTGATCAGGCGATTGCGCCACTCGATTTCAGTTGTTCAATGCGTTCCCATTCCACGCCCATTTCCATGAGATAGGTTTCGGTATGTTCCGCGGCTTGGGGCGCCCGAGTGTTGCGCACAGGCTCATGATTGAACTGAACGGGGCCGCGTACCAGCTTGATCGGCTCGCCACCATCGACGGATTCCACTTCGAACAACATGTCGTTGGCCAGTGCTTGTTCGTCGCTGGCAAGATCCAGCAGGCTCTGAACCGGTGCCCATTGGCCTTTCATGGTTTTGAGATGTTGGCGCCAATATTCGAACGGTTTGCTGGCAAAGGCTTTGGTCATCAGATCGCTGGCGTCGCTCCAGTTGCGCATTAGCGCTTCCACTGTAGCGAAGCGCGCATCATCCGCTGCTTCAGGAATTCCCAGGTGCGTAAAGGTATCGCGAATATAGGCGCCCGGCGTGAGGATGCACATATTGATGGTGCCGCCATCGGACGTTGAGTAATTTCCGGTGAAAGGATTGCCCGGGTTGCCGCCGGAGCGGGGCATGCGATTGCGCATGACTTCATTTTTCTCGATAAACAGGTCAACGGCCGAACCTGCAGCCCACCAGGCGGTGCTGAGCAGTGACACGTCAATTTCAGATGTTTCACCTGTTTGCAATCGATGGAACAGTGCAGCTGCAATACCGCCCGCGATATTCATGCCGCCGATGGAGTCACCGAAAGCGGCAATGCCTTGTGGCAGCGGTTGGCCCAGTTCAGCGGGCGACATGGAAAAGCCTACACCGCTGCGTGACCAGAATGCGGTGCCGTCGAAACCGCCGACATCGCGCTCCGGCCCTTTATCGCCGTATGCGCTGCCACGTGCATAAATGATCTTCGGATTTATTGCGCGAATATGCTCGAGATCGATTTTCAGTTTCTGGCGCTGGAAAGGCAGATAGTTGGTGAGGAACACGTCGGCGGTTTTGGCAATCTCATAAATCAGTTCGACGCCTTCCGGATTGGTGATGTCGATGCCGACGCTACGTTTGCCGCGGTTGGCATGTTCCATCATGGTATTGCGCTGAGGATCGATTTTCATGCCGCCCATGTTGATGAAGCCGCGCTGGGTGTCACCACGGGTAGGGTGTTCAATTTTGATTACGTCGGCGCCCCAATCGGCCATGATGGCTCCGGCTGCAGGGACAAAGGTAAATTGCGCTACCTCAAGGACTTTCACGCCTTTCATTACTTGGGTCATAAGTGTTCCCCAGTTCCTCTGCAGATACACGTCTTACATGGAGACGTTGGATTTATAAAAGATATTCAAGGTATAATACTAAACAACAACACTGTTGTATATAATGAGTTGCCGCCGCAGGGTGCAATATCACTATACCCTGCCGGCTATAAATCATTGAATTGCAATCAGATAATTAAGCGGATAGTCAAACCTCACATCACAAGAAATTCCAGGGGATTTTGTACCATGAACATAGATTCCACTCTAGCGGCGGTGGTAACCGGCGGTGCGTCCGGACTGGGTTTGGCGACGGTAAATGCGTTGCGGGCGCAGGGGGTTAAGGTTGCGATATTCGACCAGAATAAAGAGGTCGGGGAAAAGGCAGCGGCGGAAACTGGCGCCATCTTTTGTCAATGTGATGTATTGTCCGATGAAAGCGTCGATCAGGCATTTGCGCAGGCGCGTGAAGTGAATGGCCAGGAGCGTGTTTTGGTATGTTGCGCTGGTGGTGGCAATGCAATTCCCACGGCGCGTCGCGACAAAAAAACCGGCGAGATAAAAACATTTCCTACAGAGCAATTTGAATGGGTGTTGCGCCTGAACACTGTTGGCACTTTCCGCTGCATTACGCGCGCGGCGGCTGGCATGATGGAAGCGGATGCGGTTGACGATGAGCGTGGCGTGATCGTGAGCACTGCGTCGGCTGCTGCGACAGAAGGTCAAATGGGTCAAGCCGCTTATTCAGCAGCGAAGGCCGGTATCGTCGGCATGACGTTGACTATCGCGCGTGATCTGTCGCGGGAAAATATTCGCGTCAACACGATTCAGCCCGGTATTTTCGATACACCTGCCATGGCCAGAGCGCCGCAGGAAATGAAAGATGCGCTGGGTGCGATGGTGCCTTATCCGCGGCGGCTGGGCCACCCGGATGAATTTGCCAGCCTGGTGCTGGAGTTGATTCGCAATCGTTACATCAATGGTGAAACCATTCGTCTGGATGGCGCTATTCGGATGCAGCCGCGCTGACTATTCATAGCAGATCACCCGTAGCTGTTTACTCATATAAAAAGCCAGAATAAAAGAGGATTATGGTCATGACAGATGAAGCCAACGTTTCAAGCCCCGTTACTTATTCAACCGAAGGTGCAGTAGCCGTCATCAGCCTCAATCGTCCCCAGCAGGCCAACGCGCAAAACAAAGAACTGTTGCTGGAACTGGACAAAGCGTGGGATCGCGCTGCGGAAGATGACAGTGTCAAGGTGATTCTGCTGCGTGCGAACGGCAAGCACTTTTCCTCCGGCCACGACCTGTCGAATTCCAATGCCCAGGCGCAGTTTGAGAAAGACAAAGCAGAAGCAGGCATGATGAAGTTGTACATGCACGAGCGTAAGCACTTCCTGGGTTTCAGCCGTAAATGGCGCGATATTCCCAAGCCTTCGATTGCGGTGGTTCAAGGTTCCTGTATCGCTGCCGGTATGATGCTGGTTTGGCCCTGCGATCTTATTCTGGCAGCAGATAATGCCGTATTCCGCGATCCGGTGGTGATGATGGGCATTGGCGGTGTTGAATATCACGGCCACACCTGGGAATTCGGCCCGCGCAAAGCCAAGGAAATGCTGTTCACTGCATCGTCCATTAACGCGGAAGAAGCCCGCGAACTGGGAATGGTGAATCGTGTGATTCCGCTGGCGGAGCTGGATTCACAAGCAATGGAGCTGGCTCAGCAGATTGCGAAAATGCCGGCTTTCGGTCTGGCCATGGCTAAACGCGCAGTGAACCAGACGTTGGATATTCAAGGTCAGTACGCGGCGATTCAGTCCGTGTTTGATATTCACTCCCTGGGTCACGGCAGTGCGGTAGCACAGTGCGGCTTCCCGGTGTTGGTGGATCTGGAAAAATTGAAGCAGGCTGGCAAAAAGCCACAATCCTAAGAACGGACGCAGAGAAAAGGATCGAGCAACGATGAGTACTTTTTCCGATAAGGTAGTTGTGGTGACCGGTGCTGCCGGTGGTGTGGGTCGCAGTGTGGCGGCCCATTTTCTGAAGGCAGGTGCCAGATTGGCACTGGTGGATTACAGCGAAGATTTGCTGAAAAAGACATTTGCCGAAACCAACGCGGATACGCAACTGCTGGTGGCCTGTGATCTTACCAATCGCGATTCCACCAGCGAGGCGTTCGCCAAGATTATCAAGCGTTTTGGCCGCATCGATGTGCTGGCCAATATTGCGGGCGGATTCATCATGGGTGAAGCCGTGCATGAAACGTCCGACAAAACCTGGGATTTTCTTTTCAACCTCAATACTCGGTCCATCGTTAACACAGCGGCTGCAGCGGTTCCTGTGATGCTGAAGCAGGGCGGCGGCAAAATCATCAACGTGTCTGCCGCTTCGTCACAAAAAGGGGTGGCGCAGATGGGAGCTTATGTCGCTTCCAAGAGCGCCGTTTCACGGTTGACGGAAGCCATGTCAGCGGAGCTGCGTGAACAGAACATCAATGTGAATGCCATCCTGCCGTCCATCATCGATAC
>DATLII010000728.1:0-15540 GCA_035539495.1 Dongiaceae bacterium | reverse complement strand
GTTATTAGGATTCTTGCCGTTGATCTCGAAAAAATCCGTGGAATTCCTGAGAGCAAAACGTAGCCATGGTTGAATCGCAGCCGATCCCTCAACCGGTTTCCAAGCAACCCGCTTCCGGGTCATCCGCTTTCAAAAAGCCGAAAAAATTCGACCGCAATCTGATCGTGATCGGTGCGGGTGCGGCCGGCCTGGTGGCATCCCGCATTGCAGCGGGCGTTAAAGCCAGCGTGACCCTGATCGAAGGCTATCGAATGGGTGGCGACAGCCTGAACACTGGCGGTGTGCCGAGCCAGAGTTTGATTCGCAGTGCGCGCTTGATGGCGGATATTCGCCGTGGCCGTGAGTTCGGCCTGAAACCGCAACGGCCGGAATTCGAGTTTGCAGAGGTAATGGAACGGGTGCAGCGTACTGTGCGCACCATTGCGCCGCGTGACTCGGTGCAGCGTTATACGGAATTGGGGGTGGAGTGCGTCCAGGGCTACGCGAAACTGGTGTCGCCTTGGGAAGTGGAGGTGAACGGCCAGCGTTTGTCCGCCCGCAGCATCGTGATTGCGACTGGCGCGCGGCCCTCCGTGTTGCCGATTCCCGGCTTGGCGAAAACCGGCTATTTCACGTCGGACACGGTGTGGGATCTGCGGGAAAAGCCGCGCCGTCTGGTGGTGCTGGGTGGTGGCCCGGTCGGTTGCGAGCTGGGTCAGGCCATGGCACGGCTGGGCGTGAATGTGACGCAGATTGAAATGTTGCCCAGCCTGCTGCCGCGCGAGGATGAGGATGTGTCCGCCGCGGTGACGAAAAAATTCCTGCGCGAAGGTATTCGGGTGCTGACCGGCCATAAAGCGACGGCTGCGGATCTGTACGCGAAAGACAAAGTGGTGATCTGCGAGCACGAAGGTAAAACCGTCAGAGTGCCTTGCGATGAAATTCTGGTGGCGGTGGGACGGACTGCAAACACCGACGGGCTCGGGCTGGAGGAATTGGGCATCGAGCTGAGTCCCTCGCGCACAGTGAAGGTGGATGCTTATCTGCGTGTGCCGAATTTCCCCCACATTCTGGCCTGTGGTGATGTGGCGGGGCCGTACCAGTTCACCCAGGTAGCGTCCCACCAGGCCTGGTATGCGGCGATGAATGGGTTATTCCGTGGTTTCAAACAGTTCCGTGCTGATTATTCCGTCATCCCCTGGGCCACGTTCACCGATCCGGAAGTGGCGCGCGTGGGGTTGAGCGAAGCGGAAGCCAAGGCGCAGAATGTGTCTTACGAAGTGGTGCGTTACGAGATTGATGATCTGGATCGCGCGATGGTGGATGAAGAGGCCCACGGTTTTGTGAAAGTGCTGACGGTGCCCGGTAAGGATCGCATTCTGGGTGTCACCATCGTGGGCCATCATGCGGGCGATCTGATCGCGGAGTATGTGTTGGCGATGAAACACGGGCTGGGGCTGAGCAAGATTCTCGATACATTGCATATCTATCCCACGTTCAGCGAGGCTAACCGCGATGCGGCGGGGGAGTGGAAGAAGGCCCACAAGCCGGAGTGGTTGTTGAAGTGGGCCGAGCGATTTCATCGGTGGCGGTTGTGAGAGTGTGGCCGACTTGACGTTAGTTGTGGTCGCAGGCCAGGTGATCCGATTTGAGACACGCCGTAAACCCATCCCTGGGGGCTGCTCTGCGACCCTTCGGGGCCGGCCACTCACGGGTACGTTCGTGGCGTTCGCAGGGAAAAAGCTGAGCTTTTTCTTGATCCTGCTCACCCATGCCGCTGAGCGTCTCAAATCGGATCGCCTGACCTGCTTCTCCAGCATCGTGCCAAATTCCTGCACTCTGATGCGCTGGTTAGCGGAACTCAATGACTTCATGTAAGGAGCAAAACCATGACAAAAAAAGTAGCAGTCGTCCTGTCCGGTTGCGGCGTATATGACGGCGCCGAAGTGTACGAAGCCACGTTGGTGCAGCTGCGGCTGGATGAGGCCGGCGTGGAATTCCAGTGTCTGGCGCCGAACCGGAACCAGGCCCATGTACTGAACCATCTCAACGGCTCGGAACTGCCGGAGCAGCGCAACATTCTGGTGGAAGCCGCGCGTCTCTGCCGCGGTCAGGTGATCGATCTGGGTACGGCCAATCCGGATGACTATGATGCGGTGATCTTCCCCGGTGGCTTCGGCGCGGCAAAAAACCTGTGCAACTTCGCGCAAGCGCCAAGCCCTAACGATTTCCGGGTGCAAGCCGATGTGGCCCGTTTCACCAAGGCCATCCACGCAGCGAAAAAGCCGGTGGGATTGATCTGCATCGCACCGGTGATGGCGCCCGCACTGTTTGGTGACGGCGCCATCTGCACGATTGGCAAGGATGACGATCCAGCAGCCACATTTATCCGCGCTTCCGGCGGTGTGCACAAAGCCTGCGAGGTAGGCGACATAGTGGTCGACGAGGCCAACAACCTGGTGACCACGCCGGCTTACATGCTGGCCACCCGCATCAGCGAAGCGTCGGCCGGCATTACCAAGCTGGTGCACGAAATCATCGAGCGGATCTGATGCAAACCGGCGCTGTCCGCTGAAGTGCACATTCAGGACGCGCTGGTTTTCACCACATTTTCCGCTTCACATTCCTGCATCACCGTCAGTACCCATTGATACAGGGCGCGCAGCGCGGGTTCTTCCGCCTGCTCGCGCCGACACACGAACTGGTAGGACTGATCGGTAGGCAGTTGAAATGGCAGCGCCTGTTGCAGCCGGCCGTCGCGAATCCAGCGACGAGTGATGGGCAGAATCGCAATGGCCAATCCCAACCCTTGCGTAGCGGCCTGCATGGCGCTGAAGTAGTCATCCAGAATCAGCGCATTTTTTCCTTCAATTTGGGTGATGCCCAGCCGTTGTGCGGCGGCCTGCCAGTCGTCGTGATCGCGGCGGCTGTGGATCAGCGTGTGCTGCATTAAATCCGCCGGCTCCTGCAGAGGGCGTTGTCGTAGCAGCTCTGGTGATCCCACTAGCGTGGCGGTGGTGGTGCACAAGGGTAAGGCCATCAACCCCGGCCAGGGCCCGGTACCAAAACGCAGGGCGGCGTCGATGGGTTCGGCGGTGAAGTCCACCAGATTCATGCTGGTTTCGATGCGTAGATCGATATCTGGATGCTGGTGCTGAAAGTCCTGCAACCGCGGCAGGATCAGTTCATGGGCAATAAAGGGAATCATGCTCACCCGTAACACCGGTTGGCTCTGCAGCGCACGAAAGCGCGCATATTGCTGGCTGTAATCGGCCAGCAGGCGATTGGCGATCTCGTGGAACTGTCGGCCGGCGGCGGTGAGCTCGATTCCTCGCGTCAGGCGCACGAACAGCCGCGTATCCAGCCATTCCTCCAGTGACCGCACCTGCTGGCTGACCGCTGACGGCGTGACATGCAATTCCTCTGCGGCTCGCTTGAAGCTGCTCAGGCGTGCGGCGGCTTCAAACGGCGGCAGCAATTGCAGAGGCGGTGGGCGTTGCATGAAAAACTTCCTTTCTGGCAAATGACTAAGCAAAACTATCGCATGGGTTAGAAAATCCCGTTTGTTAACCGGGCAAGGCGGTAATACCGTGACGCCTATGGGCAATCATAGCTAATGCCAGGGAGATCTATAATGCAACAGCAAAGCAGACCGGTATGTGTGGTGGCAGGCGCCGGGCCCGGCAACGGCATGGCCTATGGACGGCGCTTCCGCGAGGGTGGCTATCGGGTGGTCCTGCTGGCGCGGGATGCCGCCCGATTGAACAGCCTGATCGCGCAGGAAGTAGACCCGAACCATCTCAGTGCCCGCGCGTGCGATCTTACCGATGGTGCCGCCATTCAGACGATCTTTGCCGAGATTGCCGCGGAATTGGGTCCAGTGGAGACGCTGATCTATAACGCGGGCAATGGTTTTCCTGACACTCTCGATGCCTTCGATGCTGATCGTTTTGAACAGGCTTGGCGCCTGAACCAATGGGGATTATTACAGTGCGTGAGGCAAGTGGTGCCGTCTATGCGCGAGCGGAGTGGTGGCAATATCCTGATCAGCGGCGCTACCGCATCCTTACGGGGTTCGCCGCGTTTTCTGTCGTTCGCCGCCGCCAAGGCGGGTCAGCGCAGCGTGGCGCAGTCGCTGGCAAAACAGTTGATGCCAGAGGGCATCCATGTGAGTTACCTGATCATCGACGGCGTGATCGAAACCCCCATGACACGCCAGTTTCTGGCATCGCAGCCGAAAGAGTTTTTCCTGCAGGCGGACGCCATCGCCGACACCGCATTCCACCTGACCCAACAACCGCGCAACGCCTGGACCTTTGAATTGGATCTGCGTCCCTTTGGAGAAAAATGGTGATGGCCGACATCCTGCTGCATCAATGGGAAATCTCGCCGTTCTGCGGCAAAGTGCGGCGCATCCTGGAGCACAAGGGTTTGCCTTACCGCGTGCAAAATTACAACGGACTGCTCGCGCGCCAGGTTGGCAAGCTATCACAGGCGGCCAAACTGCCAGTACTCGATATCGATGGCGAGCGCATTCAGGACAGTCGTCGCATCGCTGCCATGCTGGAGCAGCGTTTTCCCGAGCGGTCCCTGATTCCCTCCGACCCACTGGAACGCGCACGCATGGAAACCTTGCAGGATTGGGCGGACGAATCCCTCTATTGGTACGAAGTCTATTTTCGCGCTTGTTACGACAAAGCCTGGGGTCAGTTGATGGACGCTCTGACGGATGGCCGCCCTGTCTGGGAAAAACCGTTGCTGCACGCGGTTGCGCGACCACAATTCCGTAAACAATTGCGTGCACAAGGAATAGGTCGATTGGATAAGGCCGTGGTGGAATCCCGTTTTCGCCTGTTATTACAAAGCCTGGACATCCAACTGACCGGGCGCTCCTGGCTAGTGGGTAACCACAAAACCCTGGCCGATATTGCAGTGGCGTCGCAATTACATGAAATCCTGCGCACCGGGCATTTGGGCGCCGAGATTGCCGCCGCGACCGAGGTCAGCCGTTGGTTGCAGACGGTGTAAAAAGCCAAATAAAAATTTGGTTAGGGAGCAAGGTATTGCTAGACCAGCGGGTCTAATTTCCGAGCATAAATTGCGCGTTTTTTAGGTAAAGAATTATGACATCTGGCGCCATCGCACTTGTGTCGAGTGGTCTATAGTTAAAGAAGACCTCTCCTTGCAGTATTGCGATGGACAACAACAAAACCTTTAAAAAACTGCACTTAGTCAAAGTGCCGTCCGAGCAGCTTGAGCTTGGTATGCACGTCGCCAAGCTGGATCGTCCCTGGCTCGAAACCCCGTTTCTGTTACAAGGCTTCCCCATCAACAAGCAGGAAGACCTCGACGCACTGCGCACGATTTGCGAGTACGTCTATATCGATGTTCTGAAAACCCATTACATTACCCCCGAGGCGCGCACCAACGTGATTGCGCCGGGTACGCCCACCACCCGTTATCAGACAACCACAGCCGTTGAGAATGAGATTCGCGCCGCCAGCGAGGCGTATCGGAAAAATCTCGAGGAGATAAAAACACTTCTGGTGCAAATCGGGGGTGGTGCAGATTCGTTACATGCGAAGCTGGTGAAGCAGCATGTGCGTGAGTGTGTGGATTCCATCGAGCGCAACCCGTCGGCCATGATGTGGCTTACCCGAATCAAGCATGCGGATCAGTACACTGCCGAGCACTGCGTGAATGTGGGTGTGCTGGCCATGTCATTGGGCCGTCATCTGGGCGTGAATCGACAGCAGTTGGAAATGCTGGGGCTGGCTGGGGTGCTGCACGATGTGGGCAAGATGAAGCTGGATCAAGACATCCTGTTCAAGCAAGGCCGCCTGAACGATGCGGAATTCCAGCATGTAAAACAGCACACCACCTTTGGCAAGGAATTGCTGGCCTCTGATCCCCTGGTGCCGGCGGAAGTGATTGCCGCCGCTTACAGCCATCATGAACGGATGGACGGGCGGGGCTATCCTGAACGGCTGCCGGAGCAGGCCATCGGTTTTTATGCGCGTGTGGTGAGTATTGTCGATGCCTATGACGCCATTACCAGCCGTCGTTGCTACAGCGCGCCACGGACATCAGCCCAGGCGCTGAAAATTCTTTACGAGCACGCCGGTACTCATTTCGACCAGAAGCTGGTGGTCAAATTCATTGAGACCATTGGGATCTATCCGCCGGGCAGCGTAGTGGAGATGGATTCCGGAGAGGTCGGCGTGGTGCTATCGGCTGATCCTGAGAACCGGTTGCTGCCGAAAATCGCGCTGCTGCGGGATGCCAACAAGAAGCCGATGCTACAACGGGTTATTGACCTGAAACTGGAGCGGGCTACGGGCACGGGTGTGCAGCATCGAATCAAGGCGGTGCTGGCCGATGGCGCCTACGACATCGATTTGGAAGACTTTACCCGCTACAACATCAACCTGCCGGTTATGCCGTCTCCACCGAAACCGAAATGAACAGGCCCCCTGTATTAAGCAGGTTCAGGACAGCTCCCGCTCCAGCGTCTGCAATTGTTCCGACGCCTCCATCCAGGCCATTTCCTTTTCTTCCAGCTGACTACCAACATTGCCCTGTTGCTTGAGCAGCTCTGCCAGCTTGCTTTTATTGGCAACCTCATACAAACCGGTGTCTGCCAATTGCTCCTCGATGGTTTTTTTCTGCTGCTCCAGTTTGGCGATCTCGGCTTCCAACTTTTCGATCTGTTTTTTCAACGGGCGTAGCTGGTTGCGAATCTCGGCGGCCTTTTGTCGATCGGCCTTGCGGTCGCGACGGGCATCGTTGTCGGCTCCATTATTGTCGGCGGCTTGCTGCTGGCTGCGGTAATCGTTCAGCCATTTCGCGTAGTCATCCAGATCGCCGTTGAACACATCCACCTTGCCATCCGCCACCAGGAACAAATCGTCGGTAGTGGCGCGCAGGAGTGAGCGGTCGTGGGACACCAGCACCAGCGCGCCCTCGTAATCCTGCAGGGCCAGCGTCAGCGCATGACGCATTTCCAGGTCCAGATGGTTGGTAGGCTCGTCCAGCAGCAACAGGTTGGGCTTGTGCCAGATGATCAGCGCCAGGGCCAGCCGCGCTTTCTCACCACCGGAGAAGCGGGCGATGCTGTCATGCACGGCATCGCCATGGAAGCCAAAGCCGCCGAGATATTTGCGCAGGGTCTGCTCGTCGGTTTTGGGTGCTGCCCGCTGCAGCGTCAGCAGCGGTGTGGCGTTCATATCGAGCTGGTCCAGTTGGTGCTGGGCGAAATAGCCGATATAGCAGTGCTCGCCGGGCTGACGTCGTCCCGCCAGCAGCGACACTTCGCCTGCCAGAGTTTTGATCAATGTGGATTTGCCCGCGCCATTGGGCCCAATCAGGCCGATGCGGCTGGCCGGGCTCAACTGCAACGCCACATTGTGCAGAATCGGTTTGCCTGGATAACCCAATTCCGCCTGGCCGATATCCAGTAACGGGCTCGACACTTTTTCCGCGGCTGGAATCGTGAAATGAAACGGTGAATCCACATGGGCCGGCGCAATCTTTTCCATGCGCTCCAGCATCTTCACCCGGCTTTGCGCCTGCTTGGCTTTGGTGGCCTGGGCTTTGAAGCGGTCGATGAAACTTTGCAGATGCGCAATCTCACGCTGTTGTTTCTCGAACGCGGACTGCTGGTTGGCCAGACGCGCGGCACGCTGGATCTCAAACGCCGAATAGTTACCGCTGTAATAAAACAGGTTTTGATGTTCGATATGCAGAATGTGCTGCGTTACCGCATCGATGAATTCGCGGTCGTGGGAAATCAGGATCAGCGTGCCGGGGTAGGCCCGCAGCCAGTCTTCCAGCCACAGGATGGCGTCCAGATCCAAGTGGTTGGTAGGCTCGTCCAGCAGCATCAGATCGCTGGGACACATCAGGGTTTGCGCCAGGTTCAAGCGCATACGCCAGCCACCGGAAAAATCCTTCACCGGCGTTTGTAATTGCGATTGGGTAAAGCCCAGGCCGTCCAGCAATTTGGCGGCGCGGGATTCGGCGGTGTAACCATCCACGTCTGCCAGTTGTTGATGCAGTTCACCAATGCGATGGGCGTCATGCTGTTCCTCTGCCACCGCCAGTTCCCGCTGCAAACGACGCAGGGTTTTGTCCCCGTCCATTACATAATCCAGCGCCGCCCGATCCAGCGCTTCCACTTCCTGCGCCATGTGGGCAATACGCCAGTTAGTGGGAATGGAGAACTCACCGCTGTCAGGGGCCAGCTTCCGCTGCAACATGGCAAACAGGGACGACTTGCCGCAACCGTTGTGGCCGATGAGCGCGATATGCCAGCCGGGATAGCCGGTAAAACTGGCATCCTTGAGTAGGCATTTGCTGCCGCGAAAAAGGGAAACGGACTTGAGCTGGATCATAAGCGGCGCAGGTGATTCGACAGTGGGGGCAGGCAGGATAGCGAAATAGTGGACATGAAAAAATTGCCTGGGGCAATTTTTTACGTCGCGCCTGCGACGGTCCGCAGGTTGGCCGCCAGGGGATGATAGGCCACAAAAAAGGGCTGTGCCGGAAGGCAGCAGCCCTTTGTTCTTGTGCGCCGGCTTATTTACATGCCGGAACGATCAGGCGTCGCTGGCGGGATCGAATACGCTGCGGCCTGGTCCGGTAGGTGCTTCCACCGGCTTCAGTTCAAACGGCTTCTCTTCAGGCTTGGGTGCTTCCGGTGCCGGAGTTGGTGCGGGAGCCGGTTTGGCTGCTGCGGGCTTGGGTGCGGCCGGTTTCGGTGCAGCAGGTTTGGCAGGCTTGGGTGCAGCAGGTTTTTCTGCTTTCGGTGCTGCAGGCTTGGCGGCTTTGGGCGCTTCTACTTTGGCTTCTGCTTTCGGTGCAGCAGCGGGTTTAGCCGCTTTGGGTGCTTTAGGCGCTTTTGCGGCCTTGGGGGCCTTAGGTGCTTTCGCTGCCTTTACTGCTTTCGGTGCTTTTGCAGCTTTGGCTGCTTTAGCGGGCTTGGCGGCTTTCTCCGCCTTTGCAGGTTTAGCTGCTTTTGCCGCTTTAGCTGCCTTTGGGGTTTTTGGCGCCTTTGGAGCTTTAGCTGCCTTAGGTGCTTTCGCAGCCTTCTTGGCTTTTACTGCTTTTTTGCCGGCTTTTTTCGGTGCAGCTTTCTTGGCGGCCTTGGCCTTCTTGGCAGCGGCTTTTTTTGCAGCGGCCGCTTTCTTGGCTTCGATTTTGGCTTTGGCAGCGGCTTTCTTCGCTTCGACCTTATTGGCCTTGGCTTGCTGTTTCTTCACAGCGTTCGCAGCTTGGGCAACTTTCTTGGCGCTGGCGTGATCACGCTTGGCAGCAGCTTCTTCTGCCTGTGCTTGGCTCAGGGCAGATTTGGCAGCAGCAACAGCGGCAGTGGTCTTGGCGTCGGATTTTTTCTTGGCAGCGGCCAGGGCTTTTTCCAGTGCGCTTTTAGCGGAAGCCGCATTTTTGGAAGCATCTGCGGCGGCTTTTTCGATGGCTTTGTTCAGTTGGTCTTGCAGTTTTGCGATCTGGGCCGAAAGATCGGACACAGGATTTTTCTTAGCGGTTTTTGGTTTTGCCGTGGCTTTTTTAGCTGCCATTGTCATCGCTCCTCAGCTGATTTTGGTGGCGCAGTCGCTAGCAATTATACGAGTTGTTTGGACAATATCTACTTTCTTGTGCTGACTCGACCCGCTTAATGCGCAAAAAAAACAGTGAAAACGGTTCTTCAGGAAGGGGATTCTGCTAGTATCGGCCCCGGTTGCAAGCAATGACAACAACGACCGCAATCGGATCAGGACACGCTTTTTGCACCCATCAGGCTGTCGATGAGCAGGATGGCGGATCAACGGGAGGAACTATGAAGAAATGGGTTTTGGCAGCACTGTGCGCGGCACTGGTTGCCTGTAATGAAGCGGAGAACGGGAGCGCTAGCGTGATTCAAAATGCTCAGGCGGAAGAAAAGGTGAGTCTGACAACTGAAGATCAAAAGGCCAGCTATGCCATTGGTCTGCGTTACGGCGAAGGCTTCGCCCGGGATCTGAAAGAAATCGATCTGGCGGTGTTTTACAAAGGTCTGCAGGATGGTTTCAAAGGCACAGCGCCCTTGCTGAAGCCCGAAGAGATCATGGCCACTCTGCAGGCGCTGCAATCCCGCAAGATGGAAGAGCAGCAGAAAGAACAGGCTAAGGCATCTGAGGGCAACAAAGCGTCCAGCGATACGTTCCTGGCCAAGAACAAAGAGCGCAAGGAAGTCACCACCACTGCTAGCGGTCTGCAGTATGAAGTTATCAAGAAAGGCACCGGCGAAACCCCCGATGCGAACGACAAGGTGAAGGTTCACTACCACGGCACTTTGCCTGACGGCACTGTGTTCGACAGCTCGGTTGAGCGTGGCGAGCCGATCTCCTTCGCAGTGAACGGTGTTATCAAGGGCTGGACTGAAGCTCTGCAACTGATGCACGTAGGCGACAAGTGGAAGCTGGCTATCCCGTCTGATCTGGCGTACGGCCCCCGTGGCGCTGGTCCCAAGATCGGCCCCAACCAGGCACTGGTGTTCGAAGTCGAACTGCTGGGCGTGGAAAAGGTTAACTGATCGCACTTCAGCGAAGCGGCAGCCATGTCGCTTCGCTTTTTCCCTCTCTTTCTGTTTTTCTCTTCTCGTTATTCCCCTCTCAGTTCCTCCCGTCGCTTCAACATTACCTGCTTCGATATCGATATCAGTGCCCGCACGCGTGCAGCGCAGCAGCAACTGCGTTTGATCGCATGCGATTGGCAACACGGACAGACCCCGGCTTGGACAAACCAGCGTGACGTGAGATAGGGAGAAGGGTGTAGAAGGGGAAGCGCCGGGCCGACGAGTCAGCCCGGCGTTATGACGGGCTTAGGCGACCTGGTCGCGCAGATTATTGTGCAGACGGTCGATCAGTTGGTCTTCCAGATCGAATCGCTCCACCATCACCATACCCAGCTTGTTCAGATCTTTGGCCAGCGTGGGCATGGCTTTTTCACACAGCTCCACCGAGGCATAGCGATCATTAAACTCCAGCGCCAGCTCAGTGGAATCCTGAATCTGGGGCATGGTGTTGGCAATCAGATCCTGGCAATCGTGCTGGCACAGTTCTGCTTCTTTCATCAGTTTGTGATAAATCTCGAAATGACCCGCCGACACATAGTCGATCAGCACTTGGCACAGCGCCTGGACTTTAACAGCGATGGGGGTGTCTTGCGGGGTGAATTCTTTGAGTCCGTCCACTTTGCAGTAAAGAACGATAAGTTCCTGGCGTTCCTTCAGCCAATGCTTGATCAGCTTGTCTACGGTGCCCCAATGGGTGGGAGAAGCAGCTTCGGTCAACATGAGGGTGATTCCTTCGGTTCTTGTTGCTCGTTTCCGGTAGCGTGACAGAGCACTGTTACCGTTTTACACAACGGATGCGGTAAGGACCGCTCCAATCTGGGTTGCAAGAATGCAGGTTTTTCAAATTGTCTGTTGCTGTCCAATCAGCCGGATATGATTGAAACGCCGCGCCATTCTGCTCACGCAGGGTCGCGGACTTTCGAGAATATGAAAATTCACCTGAACCAGCAAGCTATGGTGTCAGTACAAACTTCTTGCATAGCACGTTGACAAACCGGTTGGCTTTGACAGGGGCAGTGAAAAGGGGATTTTGTGGGGGTATGCGCTATTGGCTGTAAAATTCTTAGAAAAACAAATTCTAAACATCACAGCCACTAGCGCGGCATTTCAATCGCGTTTGCGCAGAATTTGCAGCAGGGAAAGTCCGGTAAAACCAATGAAAACCAGTAGCGTCTGGCCCGCAATCGACAGTCCCAGGAAGCGCCACTTCACTTCGGCGCACTCGCCGGCGCTGTTGAAAATGGTGCGGATGGTTTCGCCAATGGGAAACACTTCCAACATGTAGTCCAGGCCTGGGCTGCATTCAGGTACCAAATGCTTGGGCAGGCTTTCCAGCCACAGATGACGCCAGCATACAGCAATGCCCGCCAACGCCGGAATCAGGGCCAGGCCGGCATAGACGCGCTGGCCGGTGCGACCCGGGTTGTGCAGTGTGGCCAACAGGAAGAAGGCGCCGATCAGGATGACCAGGCCGCGGTCGATCAAACAGAGAGGACAAGGATCCAGCCCCAGCGTTTTCTGGAGATAGAAGTAGGCGAACAGCATGGCGACGATTGCACCTGCCACGCCAGCGGCATTACAAAGGCGGGATGGGGGTAAATTCATAATCTGCCGTCAGAACCAGTGGATTCAGCGAGCCGATTATAAACAGAATCAGCCCGCGCACGGTGACGATAGACCCGTTCCCGCCGGAAAAAATTCCGTCCTGCGCGAAAGAGTTATGCGATCGCGACGTCGGTCTCTATGCTGCTGACGAATTCGGCCTGAGTACGGCCATCCAGCCAGCCTGCTTCCCAGGCGGCGGCAATAACATCGGACTTGTAGGGGCAGGTGGTTTGATTCTCCCCGCTCAAGCCAAACATGTAACCCTGACGGTAAGCCTTATTCAGGGTCTCGATACTCCAGTTTTGATTGTCGATTTCTTTGAAAGTCATCGGCTCCGTGCCTCTGATAGCGGTGACGTGACTGTTGCTAGTTACTGCTGCTAAAGACTGCCAAAAGGTGCCACAAATGCAGCACCTGAATTCCAGATTAGCAGTCGATTCTAGGAAGTCACGGTAACTTGTTGATTTTTTATGTGCGCACCGCGCGCTAAAACGATGACTAGTTGGCAAAAGCCAAAAATTTCAAAGAATTAAGTGAAAAAGACGTGATCCCCCGTACTTCAACACGCGGCAACCGGTGTGAAGTAGCCCTCAAGATACTGCTCAAACGTAACGTTGTCACTGGCTTCCATCCGTCTTTGTGCTTCCAGCGAGCGTTTGGCTTCATGCAGGAAGGGCACGGTTTCCTCGGGACTCAGCGGATTGTTGCGGAAGAACTTTTCCTGCTCCAACGCGCAGTGCATGGCGAACTGGAAGAAGGATTGATCGCGGTCGTTCAGCTGACGCATCACCCGGGCCGACGGCGTCAGGTTCGGATCGCGCAGTTTTTCCATTTGCTGCTTCACGATCTTGCTGTGCAAGTCGTTGCCATAAGCCTGGTCGAACAAACGCGCCACTTGCAGCATGTTATCCAGATGCTGCTGCGCCCACTGGCGGAACGGCATCTTCACGCAATTGGATTCCAGCTTCAGATCCGGATTGCGGCCCTGCATCACAATCGTCTGCAGGTTTTCCGAATTGCAGGCTTTTTCTTTGTCATCAATGGGCGGGCTTTCTGCCAGCAGACAGTACATCGCAAAAACGTCCAGGAACATCATCTGACTTTCGTTGATGCCCATGGGGGTGAAGGGATCCAGGTCGACGCAGCGCAGCTCCACATATTCCACACCTCGGGATGCCAGCGCACAGGTAGGGCGTTCACCGCGCTTGCTTACCCGCTTGGGCCGGATGCTGCTGTAGAACTCGTTTTCGATCTGCAGAATATTGGTATTCAGCTGCTGATATTCGCCATTTTTTACGACGCCGATTTTTTCGTATTCGCTGTAGGGGGTGCGAATGGCGTACTGCAGTGAGCGCACATATTCCCCAATCGAGTTGTAGGAAACATTGAGCCCGCTCTGTGCATCGTTGTGATAACCCAGATCACTCATGCGCAAAGACGTGCCATAGCGGCTGAACAGCGTATGTTTGTTCAGGGATTCCAGTTTGTGATTGCGCCCTTGCAGGAAAGAAGAACAGACCGCCGGCGAGGCACCGTACAGGTAGACCACCAGGCCCACATTGCGCAGGAAATTGCGAATCAGCGCGAAATACTGATCGGAAATGAAATCCTGCAGCGACAGCGGGCTGTTCTGCAACTGGTGATACACCTGCCAGAAATTATCGGGAATCGACAGGTTGTAGTGGATGCCGGCAATGGTTTGCATGTAGCGGCCGTAGCGGTGCCACAGGCCGTGGCGATAGACATGTTTCATGCGGCCGGAATTGGACGTGCCATATTCGGCGATGGGAATGCTGAGTTCGTCGCCCAAAATACAGGGCATGCTGTTGACCCAGATTTTTTCGTCGCCGATGTGCTGGTAGGCAAAGCGGTGAATGTCGCTGAGAAAACGCAGCGGGCGGTGCAAGTCCTGAAACGCGGGAGTGATGAATTCCAATAGCGCTTCGGAATAATCGGTGGTGATCCACTGGTGCGTCAGGGCGGAGCCCAAGGCCTCCTGGTGACGCGCCTGTGACAGGGTACCGTTCGGCGTTACCCGCAGGCTTTCCTTCTCGATCCCGCGCTTGAGCGTGGTGAGCGTGTGATGCAGCCGAGTGTCGCGAATGGTTTCAAGCCGGTGCAAAAGGGTGTTGGTCACGCATTATTCCTGTGCAGTGGAGCGAGGCTGTGGGGCATTATGAGGGAAGGGGCGGCCATTGGAAATGGTCGATACTGCCGCCGGTGGCGGGCGTGCTTGCCCTTGATTTGCGAAAAGAAAAAGCCCCGGGCTGTGAGATACCGGGGCAAACGCGAGGGCGAAGGAAGGTATTTATGAGGAAGCTGGATAATTTTTAATATTTCAGAGCCACCGCTCAGCCGCGACGAGTGCGACGACGCAGGCTGGCCAATCCCGCCAGAGCCGAGCCCAGCAGCCAGACACTGGCCGGCAGCGGTACTGGCGTGATGTGCGCATCAAAGCTGGTGACTTCGAAGGCGGAGTCATGCTGGATGCGGGTGCCGATGGTGAGGGAGAAGGGTGATGCCGGCACCACGGATCCGTTGATGGAGTTGGAGAATGCGGTGTTGGTATTGCCCAGTCCCGAGGCGTAGTTGCCAGAGGCGAACGAGCTGCCGCCGAACGCCTGGTTGTTGGTGTCATACAGGAAGTCAAAGTTGACGTTACCCTGAGTGGTGCCACCGTAGCTGGCGTTGAAACCGGGAATGTTGCCAGTGAAGCCAGTATCACTGATGGATACCAGCAAGGTGCCGGCGGCGCCACTGACGTTGATGCTGTTCAGGTCCAGTTGCGCCGGACCGATCACCGGTTTGCTGATGCCAGTGGTGACATTGACGATAAAGTTGCCGACGGAACCACTGTACGTGATTACGCCATTGACGCCGTTCAAGTCGCTGCCAGTACCATCATAGATGGTGATTGGCGAAAAGCTGTCGAACGGATTATCCAGGGTCATAACGAACGCCGCTTGGGCTGATGGCATCACCAACAAACTGGATGCCAGCGCGCCCGCAGCGATAAGGCTTTTGCGAAAGCCTTGGTTTATCGTGGGCTGCATTGCAGAAACTCCTTTCTTGGAAGCAGGTCTTGAGCGTGTTCTTGTCATTTGATGAATTGCCATCATCGATAACGCGGCAACGGCAACCGGAAGCCGGCCACGACAAGCACTGCGACGTTCTGCGCCCCTGTCATTCGCTTCCCCCAATTGAGCCATCCCAGTCTGGCGAGCAAAGGTGTCGGATAGCGGACGCGCCAATGAATTCTTTCTGACAATCATGTTAACAATTGGATGACAGCGGCCTGATAGCGTGGGCGAATCGGGCGACGATTCCGCTTATAATGCCCC
>DATLII010000727.1:0-2975 GCA_035539495.1 Dongiaceae bacterium | reverse complement strand
GAATCATCCACGATCAACACTTTTGTCACAGCAACTTCTCCAAAAAGAACGCGCGGGGAAAATCAGTCGTTACACGGCTTTGCGGGCGCGTACCAGCATGCGGCCGAACACTTCCGCCAATTGCTCATCCAGCGGTGGCTTGGTGAGGTAGGCGTCGCAGCCGGACATGGTGCCCTTGATGCGATCAAACGGTGATTTGTTGCTGGTGAGCATCACGACGAAGCTGGGGCGCAGCGCTTTCAATTGCTTGCAGGCCTGGTAGCCATCGATGCCCGGCAACACGATGTCCAGAAACACCATGTCGAAGGGGCGCTTGCGCATCCAGTCGATGGCGGCTTCGCCGGTTTCGGCAAATTCGATATCCATCGGGCTTTCGCACAATTGCGGCAGCCGCAGCGACAGGTAGTGGCGGATTGGCAAACTGTCGTCCACCACCAGCACCTGCAGGGATTCGCGCAACGCCTGCGGCAAGCGGGCTTCTGCCTGCTGCAACGTTTGAATGAATTTTTTCAGTACCAGGGGCCGCGCCAGTGTAGGCAGCGGCGCGCGCATGGGCACTGCGGAGCCGATCAGTACACCCTGCTTGGAACGATCGCGATAATGCAGATCGTGCCACTGCGCCAATGCGCCGGGCTGATCGGTATTCACCAGCAGAATACGCGCATCCTGCGGCGCGCAGTTGTCACTGAAACGGAATTTGCTGAGTTGTTGTGCGCTGAGCCGGAACAGATTGCCGATGAAGGTGAGGTCCCGCTCGGTGAGACCAATGTGTCCCACCAGGATTTTTTCGCTGATAAAACTCATGATGCTTACCCTGTTTTCGTCGCAACATTCCAATCAGGAAAACGGAACTCTCTAAAACGGAACTGTCGCGCGATGAAGTTGTGAATGAGTCGAACCTAACTATAGCAGAGCCAAAATTTGTCCAATCCTGACGCAATACCGAAACTGTGAACTGCGGCAGAATTCTGAAAGTGAAAAATGCGCGGATTTTTTGGCGTTTCCGTAGCGTCAACAAGTGGTGTAGGAGAAAGCTTACAGGGGGATTTTTTTGTGGGACTTTAACCTGTATCTATTGGGGGCGCCTGTATCAACGGACGCGCCTGTGCCTACGGACGTTCAACACGTCCGTGGCACCGATGTTCCATTCTTCAGGCGGGTTGCAACAGCAACTGTTCCAGGCTGTCAATTTCGTAAGAACCAAGCGGATCATCGAAACTGGCCAGATCTTCGCGCATGTGCAGAGCAGACGTCGTACCGGTCAACGGCACCACGCCTTGTTGGCCGAGAAAACCGAACAACACCTGTGCGGGTGTTTTGCGATGCCGGCGCGCAATCGCCGCAAGTGTCGGATGTTCCAGCAAATGGGGATTGGCGGTGAGGGTCCAGAAACTCTGATACAGAATGCCGCGTTCCCGGCACCAGGCGCGCAGTACGGTGTCGTAACCGGTGGCACTGTAAAAGCGGTTTTGCACCAGTGCCGGTTTTACCCGGGCCTGCTGATACAAGGTTTGCAGCATGCGCAGGTCATAACAGTTGCTGATGCCCAGTTGCTTGGTGCCGCCTTGCAATTGAATGTCTTCCAACGCGCGCCAGGCGGTAACGGTTTGTGCCGGCGTGGAAAGCGGCGAATGCAGAATCAGTCCGTCCAACTGATCCGTGTGCAAATTGCGGCACGAGACGGCGAATGATTGTGCAACCTGATCGGGCAGTGGCGCGGTGGCATCATAGGGCACACGGTCGGGGTCCTGTCCTGTCAGCGGAGTGAATTTCGTCTGCAGATAGAATTCACTGCGCGGCACGCCTTGTTCCTGCAGGCGCAGCAGCGCTTCGCCCACGCCGGGTTCGTTATAGTGTTTGGGTTGGCAGGCGGTGTCGATGCCGCGAAAACCTGCATAAAACGCCTGCATTACCAGAGCAGTGGTGCGTTCCTTTTTCCAGGCGGTGCCGTATAGGATGCGCGGCATGACGACGCCCGCAGCGCTGGTAAGTGAATGAGGAGGATGGGAATTGTTGGATAAACTGGATTTCGACATGATGCTACCTTGCAGTTTCGATGGTCGACGTTTCTGTGTCATCCTGACACGCACCTTATTATGCTCCACTCCGCGCCGGGACCCAACGCCATGCCTTACACAACCCTGATTCAAGCCGATGAACTGATCCCGCTGTTGGACCAGCCGGATTGTCGCGTGATCGATTGCCGCCATGACCTGGCGCAGCCGGATGCTGGCGAGGCGGCCTATCGGCAGGGTTATATTCCCGGCGCATTATTTCTCCATCTGGATCGGGATCTATCCGGCCCCAAAACGGGACGCAATGGTCGCCACCCGTTGCCGGACCCAGCCGAGTTGGCGGCACGGCTGGGTTTATGCGGCATCGGCCCTGGCACGCAAGTGGTGGCCTACGACGATCACGGCGGTATGTTTGCTGTGCGTTTGTGGTGGTTGCTGCGTTGGTTGGGCCACGACACAGTGGCGGTGCTGGATGGCGGCCTTGGCGCCTGGCGCAAATCCGGGCAGTCACTTGTTCAAGGCAGCGTGGAGTATGCGCCCGCGTTGTTCAACGGCCAGCCATCGGAACTCACGCTGACGGCGGACGATATTCTGCGTCAAATTGAACAACCACGCTGGCAATTGCTGGATGCCCGTGCACCGGATCGTTTCCGTGGCGAAAACGAAACGCTCGATCCTGTTGGTGGCCGTATTCCGGGCGCACTGAATCGCTTCTTTCGCAGCAATCTGGATGCGGAGGGTCGCTTCAAATCCGCTAAGCAACTGCGGCAGGATTTCACGGCGGTGCTGGGGGAGCGGGAACCGGAGCAGGTGGTGCATCAGTGTGGTTCGGGTGTGACGGCCTGTCACAATCTGCTGGCGATGGAAGTGGCAGGATTGAAAGGATCGCGGTTATACCCGGGTTCCTGGAGTGAGTGGTGCAGCGATCCGGCGCGGCCGATTCTTACTGGCGCATGACAT
>DATLII010000726.1:0-9568 GCA_035539495.1 Dongiaceae bacterium | reverse complement strand
CAGCACACGGAACTGAATCTACCTGGCGGTAATCAGTTGCAGGGAAGAACGAAAAGACAATAAGACGACCCCCACCCCCGACTAACTCCAGGGTGAGCAAGCAAATTGGCGCATAGCCTCACACGCCAATTACTGAAAATCATTATGCAACGCCGCACCGGGATGGCGGCGACAACTTATGCAGTTTATTGATCAAGGCCGCTAAGGCCTTCGGGCATCACTATAATTCTCTGCCTAGTGACGTTCGACAGACACCGCGGATTTCCCACGGATTCGGTATCTGTATCGTCAGTAATTGTTGTTGTGCAGCGGTTATTTTCTTAGTGCTGTAGCTAGGCTGTTGTAGCTAAACCTGTGCAGTGACAGATCTATCTGCGCCCCTCTGTTTGCCCGCATCAACTCTATGATTTTGAGAATCCCTTGTCCAGTCGGGCCCCGAAAAAAGGTATAATCTCGAGGACCCCTTTTTCCGCCTCCGCGTGAGCAGTCTCAGCGTCACGCGAAGATGCAACCGAGATACCGTCACCATGCCCGCAGAACCCATCTTCCGAGTCGTCTTTCTCAACCAGTCGGAGATCTACGAGATCTACGTCAAGAACATATTCCAGAGCGATCTTTATGGATTCATCGAGATCGAAGGTTTCCTGTTTGGCGAGCGCAGCCAAGTGGTCGTTGATCCCTCCGAGGAGCGGCTCAAGACCCAGTTCAATGAAGTGACCCGCAGCTACATCCCCATGCACTCCATCATCCGGATAGATGAGGTCGAGAAGGAAGGGGTGGGCAAGATCGTGGAAGTGAAAGGCGATAAGGTTACCCCGTTCCCCTTATTTCCTATGGGGCCGGGCGGGAACAAAAGAAATTGAATCTGAACAATATTCATACAAAAACGAGTGGAGCCGATAGGCCGTTCGTCGCTAAAATCCCATCGCTTGCAAATTAACCACTTGCAAGCTAATTTTTTTAAATTCATAAATCAAGATTCCAAAGCTTGGTTTAGTCCTGCGAGGGGGGATTCGAGGACTAAAAACATTAGGATGCATTTAGGGTGTAGGGTGGGATGAAAAGACCAAAGGTGACTACTGCTATCAGCGAGCGTTACAGCCTGGATCGGCTGGAAGCGATGGTGCTGCGTGATATTGCCCGCCTGGAGGAGCAATTGGCCCGGGTGGAGAGTGAAGCAAACAATCGTACCCGAGTGTCTACTGCACGCACTTACCGGGAAATGATTGTTGACCGCCGGGAGTTGTTGGCGCAGATCCAGCGTCAGTCCAACGAGTTCCTGGGGCAGGCTGTGATTTGAACGGAATGACGCGGTCCAAGTGATGATATACAAACAAAAAAGCCCGGCTGAGCCGGGCTTTTTTGTTGCTGTATGGTGGCTATGAGTAGATTTGAACTACCGACCCCATCATTATGAGTGATGTGCTCTAACCAACTGAGCTACATAGCCAAATTCGAGGGCGCAGATTCTCGCAATCTGGGCCCGTGATGTCAAGGAAAACCGCCGGTGTCCGCGCCAGTCCGGTGCGCCTCAGACGTTAAACCGGAAATGCACAACATCTCCATCCTTGACGATGTATTCCTTGCCTTCCAACCGCCATTTGCCTGCTTCCTTGGCGCCTTGCTCGCCCTTGTTGCCGATGTAGTCGTCATAGGCGATAACTTCGGCGCGAATAAAGCCCTTCTCGAAATCGGTATGGATCACGCCGGCGGCCTGGGGCGCGGTTGCGCCCACTTTGACGGTCCAGGCGCGCACTTCCTTCACTCCGGCGGTGAAATAGGTCTGCAGGCCCAGCAGGGTGTAGCCGGCGCGGATTACCCGGTCCAGGCCCGGCTCGGTCATGCCCAGTTCGCTCAGGAAGTCGGCCTTGTCGGCATCATCCAGCTCGGCGATTTCAGATTCGATCTTGGCGCAGATGGGCACCACCTGGGAGTTTTCCGCCAGGGCCAGGTTGCGTACGGCGTCCAGTAGCGGGTTACCCTCGAAGCCGTCCTCTGCCACGTTGGCGATGTACATGGTGGGTTTCGCGGTTAGCAGGTTGAGTGAGCGAACGGCTTTGGCTTCGTCATCGTTCAGCGCTACGGAGCGGGCTGGTTTGCCTTCGTTAAGTACCGGCAGCAGTTTCTCCAGGCCTTTCTGGCGTGCGGCTGCTTCCTTGTCGCCGCCCTTGGCCAGCTTGGTCGCTTTCAGCAAGGCCTTTTCGACGGCGTCCATGTCGGCCAGCGCCAGTTCGGTGTTGATCACTTCGATGTCCGACAGCGGGTTCACCTTGCCGGCCACATGAATGATGTTGTCGTCGTCGAAGCAGCGCACCACGTGCGCGATGGCGTCGCACTCGCGGATGTTGGCCAGGAACTGGTTGCCCAGGCCTTCACCTTTGGAGGCGCCTGCCACCAGGCCGGCGATGTCGACGAAGTCCACGGTGGTGGGCACGATGCGCTCAGGTTTGACGATGGCGGCCAGAGCGTCCAGACGGCGGTCAGGCACGGGCACCACGCCGGTATTGGGCTCGATGGTGCAGAAGGGGAAGTTCTGGGCTTCGATGCCGGCCTTGGTCAGTGCGTTGAACAGAGTGGATTTGCCCACGTTGGGCAGGCCCACAATTCCGCATTTGATTCCCATGTGTTCTTACCCTGTAAGTGAATTCGGATGTCAGGTGGCTGCGAAGGCGTGCAGCCGGTTCATGGCCTTGTTGGCGTTGCCGTCCAGCAGGTCCGGCAGGATGGCGATGGCCTCGGTGATGGCGTCGTCCATCAGTTGCTGTTCCTTGGAAGGCGCCTTGCCCAATACATAGTTGGATACTTGGCTGGCGTGCCCTGGGTGGCCGATGCCAATGCGCAGGCGCGCAAAATCATTATTGTTGCCGAGCTTGCTGATCAGGTCGCGCAGACCGTTGTGGCCGCCGTGGCCGCCGCCCTGCTTCAACTTGGCGGTGCCGGGAGGCAGATCGAGTTCGTCGTGAGCCACCAGCATGCGCTGCGGCGGAATCTTGAAGAAATTGGCGAACGGCACGATGGACTGGCCGCTGAGATTCATGAAGGTGGTGGGGATTAGCAGGCGGATGTCGCGGCCATGGATTTGGCCCCGTCCGGTGATGCCTTGATATTTGGTGTCGGGGGACAGGCTGACGCCGCAACGCCGCGCCAGCCGTTCCACGAACCAGGCGCCGGCGTTGTGTCGGGTCTCTTCGTACTGCCGGCCCGGATTGCCCAGGCCCACAATAAGATCGATGCCTTCTTTCAACGTCGACGCCTCGTGGGGAGGTATTACTCAGCAGCGGGAGCTGCGGGTTTGGCTTCTTCGTCGCCGATGCTGCCGCGTGTCGCGATGACGCTCACTACGGACAGATCGTGATCCGGACCCAGTTGCAGGGCGCGCAGTTCAACGCCGGCCGGCAGAGTCAGTTCGCTCAGGTGGATCGACTTGCCCATATCCAGATTGATTACGTCAACCGCAATGAATTCCGGCAGGTCTTTCGGCAAGCACACTACTTCCACTTCAGTCAGCTGGTGCGACACGATGCCACCGCCGGTTTTTACGCCCACGCACTTGTCTTCGTTCAGGAAGTGCAGTGGCACGTTCATGTGCAGCTTGTGGGTAGCGTCGATGCGCTGGAAGTCCACGTGAGTGGGGTTGTTCTTGGCCGGGTGACGCTGCAGATCCTTCAGTACAACCTGCACATCGCCGCCGTCCAGTTTCAGGGACAGAATGTGGGAGTAGAAGGCTTCGTTTTCCAGCGCTTTAACCAGATCTTTGCTGATCACGGAAATCGGCGTGGGGGCCTTGTCGGCACCGTAGAGGATGCCCGGGATGCGGTTTTCGAGGCGACGCAGGCGGCGGCTCGCACCTTTCCCCAGATCGCTTCGGGTTGTTGCTTCGATAGTGAACTCATTCGACATGAGCGTTCTCCTTCAGGTAAAACCGCCGGTACTTGCGACCAGTGACCGACGGCAAGTTAAGCGCGCTGTTTACTCTTTGGGAGCGAACATCGCGCTGAGTGATTCTTCGTTGCTGATGCGGCGCACGCATTCGGCCAGCATGGGGGCCAGGGTGAGCTGGCGGATACGGCCGCACGCTTTGCTGGCAGCGGACAGCGGGATGGTGTCAGTCACCACCAGCTCGTCCATCTTCGACTTGATCAGGTTGTCGATGGCGCCACCGGACAGTACGGCGTGAGTACAGTAAGCCACTACCTTGGTTGCACCGTGATCTTTCAGCGCTTCGGCGGCTTTGCACAGAGTGCCGGCGGTGTCGACCATGTCGTCCACCAGAATACAGGTGCGACCTTCTACTTCACCGATGATATGCATGACCTGCGACTGGTTGGCTTTGGGGCG
This sequence comes from Dongiaceae bacterium, assembly GCA_035539495.1. Lineage (GTDB taxonomy): Bacteria > Pseudomonadota > Gammaproteobacteria > Pseudomonadales > Ketobacteraceae > Ch67. The sequence goes on along the minus strand of DATLII010000726.1, from coordinate 5,230 downwards.
ACGTTTGTCGATGATGGCCAGGTCGCAGTCGTCAAATTGTTTGGCCACGGCGCGGGCGCGGACCACACCGCCCACGTCAGGCGATACCACCATCAGGTTCTGATAATTCTGCTTCAGGATGTCTTCCAGCAGGATGGGCGAGCCGTACACGTTGTCCACGGGGATATCGAAGAAGCCCTGGATCTGGTCGGCGTGCAGGTCGACGGTGAGCACCCGGTCGATACCGACGGTGGTAATCATGTCTGCTACTACTTTGGCGGTGATGGGTACCCGGGCTGACCGGACGCGGCGATCCTGGCGTGAGTAGCCGAAGTAGGGGATTACCGCAGTGATGCGACCGGCAGAGGCGCGGCGCAGAGCGTCGGCCATCACGATCAGTTCCATCAGGCTGTCATTGGTCGGCGCGCAAGTGGACTGGATGATGAACACATCGCTGCCGCGGACGTTTTCGTTGATTTCGACAGCGATTTCGCCGTCGCTGAACTTGCCCACATCAGCCTTGCCCAGCGGAATATGCAGATTGTTGCATACCAGGGTCGCCAGCTCGGGCGTGGCGTTGCCGGTGAAAATAGTCAGGTTGGACACGAGTCACCTTGAAACTGTCTGTGGGGGTCGATCAGGAAAAATGGCTGGGCCGCTAGGATTCGAACCTAGGTATGGCAGGATCAAAACCTGCTGCCTTACCGCTTGGCGACGGCCCAATTGTGTTCTGACGATCTGGCGATCAGTCTGGGCGCGAAATGGTACCAGAAAATCGCCAAATGTATTAGAGGTTTTTTCTGAGGTTCAGGCGAGATTCGCCAGCACTCCAGAAAACAGGGAAGATCGGTTCATGCCTTTGGTGACTCGCCATTTAACGTCTTGATCAGTCAATGAAAAGTCGGGCATGTGCGTTACCAGTTGCTGGTGCGCGGCGATGGCTTGCTGTTCTGATTCGAAGGAACTGAACAGGCAGGCACCGCTTCCGGTCACCCTCGCTTTGCTCTCTGTATCCATCAACTGCAGGCAGCGATCAATCAAAGGAAAGCGCTTCCGTAGAACAGGCTCGAAATCATTATGACCGGCCCCTTCCAGGAAGGCGCGTACTGTAATGAGATCGGAATTTCTTGTCAATTGTTTTTCCTGGAAAAGTTCGGCCGTTGGCGCATGGCAGGAAGGCACCGCCAACAGGTACCAGGGCTCGGGTACGGTGACGTTTTCGAACTGTTCGCCGACGCCTTGGGCAAGGGCCGTTTGACCATGAATAAAGATGGGAACGTCGGCACCTAGGCGCAGACCCAAGGCCTTCAATTCGTTCCGTGACAGGCCGGTATTCCACAAATGATTCAGCGCAACCAGCGTGGTGGCCGCATTGGACGAGCCGCCACCTAAACCGCCGCCCATGGGCAGATGTTTATCCACCTTTATATAGGCGCCGTGCTGGCTTCCGGTGTGCTGTTGCAACAGGCGCGCAGCGCGCACGATCAGATTCTGTTCCGCGGGAACGCCGGGGATGGCTGGCTCCAATTGAATGGCGCCGGTGGCGTTAGCATCGAATTCCAGGTAATCGCAAAAATCGATGAACTGAAACAGGGTCTGCAGGTTGTGATAACCGTCGGGGCGGCGTCCCGTGATGTGCAGGAACAGGTTGAGTTTGGCGGGCGATTGAGCGCGCAGCATCAAGTTTTTCCGCCGGCTTCCAAGGGCAGCCAATCTTTTACCACCAGCACCACGCGCAGTTCACCTTTGCGGATGCGTATCCGCTGCGGCAGCAGTGTGCCCAGGTTCATGACGTACTGATCGAACTCCAAACTCCAGCCATCCTGTTCCAGGGTGGCCAGTGTGCCCAGCGCGTTGTGGGTCAGTTGCGGTTGGCCGGTGGGGGCGGGCAGCCCTTTGATCCAGTACAGCAAATCATTGATGGGAATTTCCCAGCCGGTGTGTTCCTGCACCAGTTGGTCCGGCGACTCGGCTACGTAGGTGCCGTCGGATTGCTCCAGCCGCGCACCGCTCGGATTGCCACTAACGATGGTGGTGCCCTGTCCGAGCGGTCCGTTCAGGATGATATAAAAGCTGTCGTGGGATTGGGACCAATCCACATAGGCGCTGCCGCCGTCGTCTTTGGTGCGCACACCGATCTTGCCTTTGATCTGCCATTCCTTCAGCAGCGTGAGTTTTTCCACGTGTTCGAGCCAGTCGACCTGGGTGTCGGGCGGAGGTGGCGTGCCGGTGCCGGAGGGTTGAAACAGTGCGCAACCCTGCGTGAGCAGAAAGAGCAGCAGCAGGGGCAGCCAAGTCAGGGTAGATACAAGCGACTTTGCCCGCCGTGGGAGCGGCAGGCTGGAAAGAGTGTGCGTCACAACTGTGTCAACTGGGGAGTCGGGTTTCGGGTTAGTCGGCGTTGAACCGCTTCATGACATCCTGCAGCACTTTGCTATTGGGATTTTCTTCCAGTGATTGCTTCCAGACAGAGATTGCTTCTTGCTGGTTGCCCGTCACCCAAAGTACTTCGCCAAGGTGGGCTGCGATTTCCTGATCCTTGAATGCATCATAGGCTTTGCGCAGGAAATCCAGTGCGACAGAATTTTCGCCCATACGATACTTGATCCAGCCCATGCTGTCGATGATGGCGGGGTCGTTTGGATTGAGAAAATACGCGCGCTCGATCAGTTCCCAGGCTTCGTTCAGTCGCTGATTGCGGTTAGCAAAAGTGTAGCCCAGCGCGTTGAGTGCCGCGCTGTTGTTCGGTTGCAGTTGCAGCACTTTGCGCAGGTCAGCTTCCATGGCGCCGAACTGTTCGAGTTTTTCCTGCAGCATGGCGCGGCTGTAGAGCAGGGCGGCGTCTTCCGGGTGTTTGGTAAGGCCCTGATTCAGCACGTCCACCGCTTCGCGATTGCGTTCTGCCCGGGCCAGCACTTCGCTTTTGGCCAGCAGGAATTTGAGTTCTTCGGTCGGGTCGGCGGCGATGGCGGCGTCGAGGGATTTCAGCGCGTCGTCGGTGCGGTTGGTGTCGGCATACAACAGCGCCAACTGGATTTGCGCCAGCGCATAGTTGGGTCCGCCCCCGATCTTGCGATAGTGCGCTTCTGCTTCGGCGTATTGCTTGCGGGTTTCAGCAATGCGGGCCAGATAGAGGTTGGCTTCCTCAGTGCGATAATCCATGGCGATCAGTTGGTTGAAATACTGGATCGCGTCTTTCTCCATTTTGTTTTCCCAGGACAGCAGGGCCAGGGACAACAGCAGATCACCGTCTTCGGGGAACGCTTCCACCAGGCGCTCGAACTGCTTCTGTGCAGCGGGCAGTTGGCCGTACTGGATCAGGTAGCGCGCGTTGGCTACGCCCAAGCGTTTGTTGCGGGGGAATTCCTCGGTTTGCTTGCCCAGGTATTTCAGGGCGTCGTCGGCCTCGCCATTGGCGATCATGGACTGGGTGCGTGCCAGAATCGCGTTGCTGTAGGTCGGGGTGATGGACAGGGCCTTGTCGAAGTCGTCGATGGCCTGCTCATGGTTGCCATTCATGGCTTCCAGTGACCCTTTGGCAAACCAGAGTTTCTCGTCGTTACGGGTCTGGCTGTATTCGGTGAGTTTGTTCAGTACCTGGCTGCGGGTTTCCATGTCGGAACTGCGGGTGGCCTGCAGCAGGAATTCGAAATTGACGGAGCCATTGTTGTTGCGCATGAGCAAATCGATCTGGCCCATCGCCTCGTCCAGTTTGCCGAAGCGGATCAGTTCGGTGGCGGCGAGTTCGCGCGGGGCGGGATTCTCCGGCTCGATCTCGGTCCAGAGCATGGCGGCATCCAGGGTGGCCTGGTGAGCGCCCAAGTAGCGGGCAATATAAGCTGCGCGTTCCACTACCTGCGGGTCGCGGGTTTCATGGGCCTGTTTCAAGTACTTACCGAGCGCGACGTCCGCCCGATTGCGTTTGCCGGCAAATTCCGCCAGCAGCAATTCGTATAGCGTTTCTCTTTCGAAGGATCGGGTGGGGGCTTCGGGGGTGGCCGGCGTTTCCTCGGCGACGGGAACAGATTCGGGTTCCGCTGATTCGCCAGGTTTGAGGATTGAGCAGCCCTGTAATATCAACAAGGCAACGACCGATAAAGCCGTGAAAAACTGTCTGGAAATCATATGTATGCAGGCGGGCCCGTGGTTGTGCCAGATTCAATCAAATCAGGAAAGATGCGTGCGTGCAAGAAAATTGTCCCCTGCGCGGCACCTGCTTTCAATAATAGATGCTGATTGTGGCAGGGTGTTCATTTTAATGGTGGCGGAAGGCGGGAAAATCCAAACGGCGGAGCGCTGGCGGTCAGGCTTTGGCCTTGTGTTATAATCCCGCCACTTTTTGAGAGGTTGACGCTGTGGTCTGGCTGTACCACGACTGTAGCGGATTCAACGGGAGCCATGGTTTTACTCGCCTACGGAATCAATCATAAAACCGCGTCGGTGGACATGCGGGAGAAGCTGGCATTTGCGCCGGACCGGGTCATGAACGCATTGGCGGAGGCCCGCGAGTTCGCGCGCCTGAAAGAGATCGCCATTCTGTCCACCTGCAATCGCACCGAGCTGTACTGTTCAGCAGAGGCGGAGGATTCCGGCCGCCTGCTGGGCTGGCTCAGCCGCTACCATGCCCTGCCCATCGAGCAGATCACCGGCTGTGCTTATGAATTCTGGAACCAGGCTGCCGTACGCCACCTGATGCGGGTGGCCAGCGGGCTGGATTCCATGGTGTTGGGTGAGCCGCAGATTCTGGGCCAATTGAAAAGCGCGTTTGCTGTCGCCCAGGAAGCCCAAACTGTCGGGCCCGAGCTGGGTCGTCTGTTCCAGCATACCTTCTCCGCCGCCAAACAGATCCGTACCGATACCGGCATCGGCGCGAACCCGGTGTCGGTGGCATTCGCGGCGGTCAAACTGGCGCGTCATATCTTTTCCGATCTGAAGAAAACCGGTGCACTGCTGATCGGTGCTGGCGAAACCATGGAGTTGGTCGCGCGCCACCTGCACGAGCAGGGTGTGGGCAATATGATTGTGGCCAACCGTACCCTGTCCCGCGCCAACGGTATTGCAGAACAGTTCAACGCCCGCGCCGTGACACTGGGGGATATTCCCCTGGTGCTGCATCAGGCCGATATCGTGATTTCCTCCACCGCCAGCCCGCTGCCGATTCTTGGTAAAGGCACGGTGGAGCACGCGCTCAAGCTGCGCAAACACAAGCCGATGTTCATGATGGATATCGCCGTGCCCCGCGATATAGAGG
>DATLII010000725.1:0-4759 GCA_035539495.1 Dongiaceae bacterium | reverse complement strand
GGATGAGATCTGCAACGAAGCCGTGATCCGTGTAGCGGAAGTGTTCCGCAAGTACCCGGAAAACCGCGTGCGTCTGAAAGCAATCGGCGGTGGCGGCGGTAAAGGTCAGCGTATTCTGCAATCGCCGGCGGCATTCCAGGGCGATCTGGAAACCCGCATCAAGTTGGCGTCGGAAAAAGCGGCTGAGAAATACAAGGAAGTGCTGCAGGAAGTGAAAACCACTGGCGTGGGCGACAACAAGAACGCGCTTCTGGAACTGAACATTGAAACGACGCGCCACCAGGAAATCCAGGTGATCGGCAACGGCGTATGGTGTACCACCATTGGCGCCCGCGACTGCTCGCTGCAGATGCACGAACAGAAGCTGCTGGAAGTGTCGAACACCAAGGAAATGCTGGAAGAAGCCATTGCCCGCGCTGAGAAAGCCGGCAATAAGGTGGAAGCCGACGCGCTGCGCACCGACCTGGGCATTCTGGAGCGGATGGAATCCGAATCCGAGCGTTTCGGTCTGGCCGTGGGTCTGGATTCTGTATCCACCTTCGAGTGTATCGTTGACCGCGACAGCCATTTCTTCATGGAAATGAACACCCGGATCCAGGTGGAACACCGCGTGTCCGAGCTGTGCTACACACTGAAGTTCACCAACCCTGACGATCCCTCTGATTTCCTGCTGGTGGATTCGCTGGTGGAGTGTATGACCCTGCTGGCGCGTCACGGCAAAAAATTGCCGAAGCCGGAGCGGATTCCGCGCGAGCGTGCGTCGGTTGAAGCCCGTTTGAACGCCACCAACGCTGCGCTGAAACCGCACGCCGGCGGCATCATTGAATACTGGTCCAGCCCCATCGACGGTGAAATCCGTGACGACCAGGGCATCAGCGTCCGCAACCCGGACAGCAACCAGTTCATGAAGTATCACCTGGCCGGCGCCTATGATTCCAACGTGGCACTGCTGCTGACCGTCGGCAATAGCCGCAAGGACAGCTACGAAGGTATGGCGGAAGTACTGCGCCGCACCAAGATGAACGGCGAGAACCTGGCCACCAACCTGCAGTTCCATTACGGCCTGGTGCATTGGTTCCTGGGCGAAAACGTTCACGCCAAGTCCACTACCAAATTCGTCATGCCTTACCTGACCATGGTGGGCTTGCTGAAGAAAGAATCTGCCGATTTCGATCTGGAGTTGGCGTTCAACCAAGTGAAAGCGCAGTACAAAAAAGACATCGCCACGCAGCACGGCAATGGCGACACGCTGGCTGTTGCTTTGCAAGCGGTGGATGCGGCGCTGGAGCGTAAACACACGCTGGTACTGCGCCCCCTGGAACTGGTGATGCGCGATCCGCACGTGTTCAGCGGCTGGCTGAGTTTGAACAAGGCGCACGTGAAGCTGGACGGCGACAAGGTAAGCTGGAGCCGCAATCCGTTGTTCGTGCTGGACGACACTTACCACTACCTGAACATGGATTTCCGCACTGATCTGCCCGCAGCGGAAAGCATCTGGAATCACGACAACGACATTCTGCAGAACGGCCTGAACTTCTACCGCGAGCTGGAAACCCGTTTGGGCGAGCGCGATTGGCAGAAACTCAGCGCGCTGTTGGATGCAGCTTCGGCGCCGGCTGGTTTCAGCGCTGACGAGTGGGCACAAGTGCAGTCGTCCCACTACGGCTTCCAGTGTGGAATGGAAGTGATGAGCGTGCTGCCCAAGCTGGCCCGCGACGCGCATTTCTATGAGCTGAAAGTGAATCAGGATCTGACCGTTTTCATTCCCGAGTTGCTGCATGACGAAACGCTGCAGGAACAGATGATGAAAGTACTGGTTCCGCCACCGGCCACCAAGGCTGACGAGATCGTGGCGGTGTGCGGTGGTATGTTCTACGGCCGCGAAGCACCCGGCACTCCGACCTTTGTACAGGAAGGTGCGCACGTGGAAGCGGGCCAGACCATCTACATCATCGAAGTGATGAAGATGTTCAACAAGATCCAGGCTCCGTTCTCTTGCACCATCGACAAGGTGCTGCTGGAGAATGTGGACGGCGCTATCGTCAAGCAGGGCCAGCCCCTGTTCAAGGTGACGCCGGACGAGAAATTCGTTGAGGTGGATCCGGCGGAAGTGGCGGCCCAGCGCAAGGCGCGCACCGACAGTCTGTTGAAAGGCCTGATCTGAAGACGTTTACGCTATGAGTAACCCTTCGTCCGGATTGCCTTCGAATCTGGACTTCATCCGCCACAAGTTGCGCAGTCAGGTTCCGCTGATTGCGCACATGGGGGTGGATATCATCAGTTGGGGCGGGCGCACAGTGGTGGTGGAAGCCCCGCTGGCGCCTAACCTCAATACCCACGGTACCGCTTTCGGAGGCAGCCTGTATAACGTGGCTGCCATGACCGGCTGGAGCGCCGTACACCTGACCCTGATGGATGCCGGCCACACGCCCAGCGTTTGGGTGGTGAAGGGTGAAATCGAATACAAGACGCCCGTTCGCGGCACATTGCGCGGTATCGCTACCATCAGCGAAGACGATCGGCTGCATCTGATTTCCGGTTATGAAAACAAAGGCCGGGTGAAAGTGGGGATTGATGTGGTGATTCGTGAAGGCGATCAGGACGCTGTGCTGTTCAAGGCCGTGTTCGCGGCCATGGCTCAGGATTTCTGATCGGAGTAGGATTGTCGGGTATTCTCAACCGTCAGGCCTTCGCTCATGCATGTCACCGGTCAAATTGATTTCACCATCACCGAACAGACACCGGACGCCGTTCGCGCGGAAATGCCGATACAGCCCGGCATCCTCAACCCGTTCGGCACTGTGCATGCCGGCGCTACACTCTGGTTTGCCGACGTCACGGCCACGGTGCTGGCGTTGGGTAGCGTTAATGCCTCGGAAAATATGCAGGGCTTTCCATTGGCGATCAACCTGAACGCCAGTCTGGTGGGTAACAGTAAGAGCGGCACTTTCATCGCCAACGCGGTGTTTGTAAAAAAAGGCCGCTCGTTGAGTATCGTGCGCACCACCGTGACTACTGCAGACGGCAAGCTGATCGCCGAAATCACTACCAGCCACGTACCGTCCCGCTGACTTACTGCTATGACGTTTCACCCGCACCTTCGTTAAGAAAGCGCGGGCGGTAATACTCACTTCTTCTGCTCCACAACGTTCGCTTTTTTTGTCTTCTCTCCGTGCTAGCATCCTGCCGCAATTTTCATCCATTCGAGCAAGGAGCTTTGCATGTCCCATACCTTGGCCTATCGCCATTGGATTCGCCTGCTGCAGCAGGCCCGTCGACTCAACCTGCATGCGCAAGGCAAACCGGCACCGCTGCCATCGCCCGGTCGCCGTCGTTTTCTGCGTAATACAGTGGTGGGTGGTCTCGGGCTGACGGCATTGGGTGGTTTCACCGCCTGCGCGCCGGGAAAAAACAAAGTGGTGGTCGTGGGCGGCGGCTTGGCCGGGTTGAATGCAGCCTATCAATTGGGATTGGCTGGTGTGCGTGCGCAGGTGTTCGAGGCGCGTAACCGCGTCGGTGGTCGAATTCGCAGCGTGCTGAACGCGGTGAGCGAAGGCGTTGTCACGGATCTGGGTGCGGAGCTGGTGAATACGGATCATGAGGATCTGCGCGCATTGTTGGATGCGTTCGGTATTCCGCTGATGCCGCGCAAAGACGATGCTCTGTTGGATATGGTGGGTTATTTCTTTGGGGGTAGTCGTCGTGATGAAGCCGAGATCGCTGCTGCCCTGGCCCCGTTTGCAGCACAGGTTATGGAAGACTCTGAGCGACTGGATACCGACTGGGATACTTACGGTCCGCAGTTCGATCAGTTGTCGCTGGCGGACTATCTCGACCTGCACGGCCATCTGCTGCCAGCCGATCCTGATTTGCGTACGCTGATCGAGTCGCTGATTCGGGTTGAGTACGGCGTTGAGCCCGAAAATTCCTCGGCCCTGCAATTGTTGTACGTGCTGCCGGTGGTTGATGGCGAACAAGTGGAGCTGATCAGCACCAGCGATGAAGCCTGGGTGATTCAGGGCGGTTCGGAAAGCGTCATCAAAGCATTGCACGGCGTGCTTGCCCCCCAGGTGCAGACGGATATGGCGCTGACCGCGTTGCGTAAAACACGTGACGGTTACCGACTCACGTTCAATAACCATCACAGCGTGGATGCTGATTATGTGGTGTTGGCACTACCGCTCACCGCGTTGCGTCAGGTGGATCTGCAACTGGAGCTGCCGGAATCACTGCAGCGTTTCATTTCTGAGGTGAGCCTGGGTCGCAACGAAAAAATCGTGGCCGGTGTGCAGCAGCGGGTCTGGCGTACGGAGCAGGGCTTCCGCAACGAATGCTGGAGCGATCAGTCGGTGGCGTTGTTGTGGGATTCCAGTCTGCGCGAGCTGGCCAGCCGTGAAAACGGCGCGCTGACATTTTTCCTGGGCGGTCATGAAGTGGAGGAAACCGCGCACGGTCGCGCTGAAAAGCAAGGCGCGCGCCTGGTGCAAGAGTATGACAATGTGTTGCCGGGACTGTTAGCCAACAGCAATGGCCGATACGTGCGTACAGCGTGGCATCGCACGGCCGGCATCATGGGTGGCTACACCAATTTCCGCCCGGGCCAGTACACCGAGTTTGCTTCCGAGTGGATGTATGTTGAAAGCGATGATCCTGATGAAGCCAACGATGCACAGGTGGATCGACTGCTGTTGGCGGGCGAGCATACCAGCGACGATTATTACGGCTTTATGAATGGCGCCGCGCAGACGGGGCGCTTGGC
>DATLII010000724.1:0-6987 GCA_035539495.1 Dongiaceae bacterium | reverse complement strand
CGGTAAAGCGGTGTTCGACCAGGTTCCGGTCGCCGCTTTCCAGCGCTTGCCCGGCGACGGCTATCGCGATTACGTGAAGCCGTTCCGCACAGTGGAAGATATCCATGTCAGCGGTGCCATCCTTGGCTTCCTGCTGCGCATTGCCCGCGCCCATCACTGGCCCGCTGCCAGCGTCGAAACGCTGCTGGCTCTGATCGGCCTACATCAATGGCTGGCGGCGCAACCAGCAGACGCTGTTTCCACTCATCTGGCGTTGGCAGGTGCTCGCCGCCAGTGGGACGACTGGCTGCAGTCCGTGCAGCCGCATTGGGCCCTGTGTCCATCAGAGCTGGCCCAAGCCTGGCAACGGGACAGCGCCTTGTTCAACGTAGCGGCCAAGGCTCGGGCCCAGCGGACCCAAACGGCCTGGCAACGGTTGAACGGCACGCCCTGAAGCACTGCCACAATTGATCCGAATTGCTCCCGGATTCCGCAGGGTGCAATCCTGATCCCGCCCGATTCAGGGCGCCTACTGAAGAGGTCCGAATCTCCGGATTCTTCCGCAGGAGCCCTTATGCCCCGTCTAACGCGTCGTCGTCGTTTTCAGTTCCTTCACAGTGCAGTGATGCTGAGCCTGCTGCTCGGCACCACCGTCATGCTGCCGGCCCATGCCGACAGCATCCGGCCCGCCCAGACTGCGTTTCATTTCGCGCTGAATCAGGCCAAACCGTCTACACACGATCGCGCGATTCTGGAACAGCATGGCCGCTTCATTGCCGAGCATCCGGAAGTGCGCGTGACCTTGCATGGTCACAGCGATAGCCGCGGCAATGGCCTGCACAACGCAACACTGGCGCTGCAACGCGCGAAAAGGGTGGCGCAGATTCTGCGGGAACAAGGAGTGGCGCTGGAGCAGATCGAGATCGTCAGTTGGGGTGCGGTGGTGCCGGCACCCGGCGGCCAAAGTGAAGCCGATGACCGTCGGGTGGAACTGGATTACAACGATGAGTTCCTGGCAAATGTGGGGCTGGATGTCGGCGCGCTGTGATCAAGTTTTTGCAGCGCTATCCTGATCACTTTGCTTGGGTGCAGGGTTTTCGGGATTTTGAACCGCCTGTTTAGATTCTTTGGCTTTCTGATCCTGGAAATCCTGGTCCAGCTCCGCGAATGCTTCTTCGGCTGACGTCATGAAATCATCCAATGTCACCGCCGGCTGCAGGCGCGCAAATGGCGGTTTCAGGCGATACACTTCCTGACCCTGGGTTTCATAAGGATCGGAATTCACCACCCAGGCCAGCAGGCCCACGCCCACCAAGCCCCAGGCCAGGCCGTTGGCCAGAATCCAGCGCGCCAACCGTCCCAGATTAGTGGCGGTCCAGAGGCTCACCAGCAGGAATGCGCACAGCAAAATACCTTCACCACCGTTTTCCAGCCAGACACTCAATGTTTCGTTGCTGAAACCGAAGGCCAGAAAATCCGATAGCACCGATACGATAAAGACCAGAATCACCAGCAGACTGCCCATGGACAGATGAAAACCGAAGCGCACCTCGTGCACCGCAACCCGGCCGATCATGCCCCACACACTGGCCCACACGAATGGCACCGCCAGGAACATCAATGCCTCCAACAACAATTCCTGCAATTTGATTTCGGTGCCCTGACTCAGGTACTGGGCAAACGCAAACAGGCCCAGCGTAATCACCAACAGGGCGATCGCCACAATCGGCAGCGCAAAATAATCCGCCAGCATGCGGCCCGATGGCAGCGCACGGGTGGCGGCAATTTCATGCTCCGGCAGCAGCAAACGAACGCGGGTTTCACCCAGATCGAATTCATCCCCCGACTGCAGTTTTTGCGGCTGCGTCAGGCGGCCATGTCCCACCTGGAAACTGCCGTTCTGAGACGATACGTCCTGCACTTTCCAATGTCCGCTGTCGGTGTCGAACACCAATTCCAGATGCTGCGGGCAGACATAGGGATCCGCCAGAATCACATCGTTGCGATAGCTGCGGCCAATTCCGATTCGCGTACCGCGGCATTTGATCCGCTCGCTCACGCGGCCATGACGGCCGAGCACTTCCACTATGATTTCCATTGCACAGCCCCCAGCAGACGACGGGTGATCTGCAATGCGCTGTCACGGCTCACACCGGCCAACGCGAAATTGATCAACATACCTTGACGATTGGATGCCAGTGCCGCCATCGCTACCGACACATCATGCAAACCCGGGAAGCGCTTGTATCGACGCGCGCACCAATGCACTTTCCAGGTGGCGCCTGGTAATTCCACGAAGCTGTCTTCGCACGTGAACGGCGACACGTCATCCTTGTAGGCGTTGTTGTTGATATCGAGAAAGAACTGATCTTCCATCTGGGTGTAGAACTGCAGCGCGTTGAGTTTTTCCGTTTCGAACCAGCGGTACTGCAGGCGGAAACTGCCCGTGGTGAAATAGGTGCCGATGAACATGGATTCATCCACGTTGCAGGTACGGCTGGTGACCTGGAACAGCGTCTCTTTATCGTCGCTTTTGTCGCCCCAACACTTCACATAGGGCGCGATTTCGGTGGGCACGGTGACGGCGCCCAACGGCTCCCGCTTCCACTCGTGATTCAGCAGCTCCGCCACATACTGTTCCTGGTGCCGCATCAGTTGCTGTTCCAGTTGCGCATCCCAGCCAGGCTGATCTGGTGATGCAGCCACATTGGTTTCATTCAACGCCCGCAAATGCTGCACCGGCACCAGAAAACTGATCTGGTTGCCGGCGGTGGAGACGTTGATACCCACTACCTCTCCATTGCGATCCAGCGTCGGGCCGCCGCTCATGCCGGGATTGAGGGAACCGGTGAACAACACGCGTTCGTACAGGGTGTGATCCACCAGGCCGTTGTAGGTGCCTTCCACCACCGTCATGCCCAGATCGTGCGGATTGCCCAGCGAGAAAATGCGTGTGCCCTTGTGAAGTTCATCGCGACGCAGCGGTAGATAGGGCGTGTCCTTGCGGTCGTGCTGCAACAATGCCAGATCGTGCACCACATCCACTGCCAACAATCGCATGCTGCCACGGCTGCCATCCGATGCCAGGTATTCGATCAGATACCCTTCGGGCTTTTTAACCGCTTCGGACACCACATGATAATTACTGGCCACGCGACCATCGGCACTGATCTGAAATCCCGAGCCGATCGACGCCTTATTGCCGGAACTTTTCTCCAGAATACGGATTTGATAAATGGCGTCCTTGTGGGCCTGATATAACCGGTTGGCATCGTCGGTTTCCACCGCCAAGGCAATCGGGCATGAGAACAGGGCTAACAGTAGAACAAGCAAGGGCAAGGCGGATTCTCCAGACAACAACGACGCACCATCGGCGGCGCACCATTGTGTCCCATGGAACAGGGCGGAACAAGTTGGCCGGGCCGTTTTGTGTTAAGGTGAAAGACCACTATCGCCACCGACCTTATCGTCCATGACCACCGCCTCTTCGAAACCGGATATCAGCGTAGAATCCATTCAGCGTGGATTCGCCAGCGCCGGCTACATTTGCAATTCCTCCATCGCCATGACCATGCTGCTGGCCTACAAACTGGAAAAACCAGTGCTGGTGGAAGGCCCGCCGGGCGTGGGCAAAACCGAACTGGCCAAAGCCACCGCCTCGCTGCTGAATCAGGACCTGATCCGTCTGCAATGTTACGAAGGCCTGGACGAAGCCAAAGCATTGTACGAATGGAAATACGGCAAGCAGTTGTTATACACGCAGCTGCTGAAAGAAAAGCTGGGGGATCTGCTCAAGGGCGCGCACGATCTGCCTTCATCCATCGTCCGTCTGCATGAATTCGGCGATGTATTTTATTCCGAGGATTTCCTGGAGCCGCGTCCGTTGCTGCAAGCATTGCGGGCTGAACAGCGCACCGTGTTGCTGATCGACGAAATCGACAAGGCCGATCACGAATTTGAATCCTTCCTGCTGGAAATGCTGTCGGATTATCAGATCTCCATTCCCGAGATCGGCACCATCAAGGCTCGCAACAAACCCATCGTATTCCTTACCAGCAACAACACGCGCGAACTGAGCGATGCACTCAAGCGCCGCTGCCTGCATTTGTATATTCCATTTCCCGACGCCGCACTGGAGCGCAGCATCATCCAGTCCCGGGTGCCCGGGGTGAACGACGCACTGCGGGAACAGCTGGTGGGTTTTGTGCAACAACTGCGGCAGATGGATCTGAAAAAACAACCGGCTATCAGCGAGACCATCGACTGGGCTCGTACGTTGCTTCTGCTGCACACGGAAGTGCTGTCGGCGGAAACCGTGGCATCCACTTTGAACGTGCTGCTCAAGCATGAGGAGGATATCAGCAGCGTGAAGGATGAGATGAAAGGATTGTTGGCGAAGTTGGTGCAGCGGCGATGAAGCTTGGATCGACTTGCCTGTTGGCGTCTTGAAATGGACCGTATTCTCGTCGACTTCATCAAAGCCCTGCGTGGCGCCGGCGTTCGCACCTCCACCGCGGAAACACTCGATGCCGTAGCCGACGACTTTGACCGCGGCTACGGCAATCGCGATTATCTGAAAACCGCGCTCGCCACCACCCTGGCCAAAACCATCGACGACCAGCAAACCTTCAACGCCTGCTTCGATCGCTTTTTCACGTTCAACAGTCTGGACCGTTTTAACGAACCCGCAGCAGTACCCGAATTACCTGACAGCACCGTTGCCCGCCTGTTGCAAAACCTGCGGCCACAACCGCCAACCCAGGCACAACCGCAATCTGCATTGGGCCAGATGCTCACGCAAGGCAATCCGCAGCAAATCGCAGTGGCACTGGCGCAGGCGGGCGCGGCTGCGGGCGTTAACCAAATCCGCGTGCTGACACAAAAGGGCCTCTATGGCCGCCGCATGATGATGCAGATGGGCCTGGAGGAAATGGAACAGGAAATGTGGGCCGCGGAACAATCCAGCGATCCACGCCAACAGACCCTGGCGCAAACCCTGCGCAGCGCCCGCGAAGAATTGCGCGAGGAAGTGCGCCAATATGTCGAGCGTCAGTTGCTGCTGCAAGCTGCCGGCGAAAGCCGCGCCCTGCGTGAGTCCGTGATGATGGAAACCCGCCTCGACAACCTGCGCGAATTCAAGGATGTGCAGAACCTGGTGCGCAAGCTGGCGAAGCGTCTGGTCGCCACCCACTCGCGCCGACGCAAGGTATTCCAGCGCGGCCGCCTCGACGTACGCACCACGCTGCGCCGCAATATTCCCTACAGCGGCGTGCTGTTGGAAACCCACTGGAAAACCAAAAAAATCGACCGCCCGAAGGTAATGGCGATCTGCGACGTCAGCGGTTCGGTAAGCCAGTACGCGCGTTTCCTGCTGATGTTCCTCTACAGCCTGACCGACGTGCTGAACAACGTGCGCGCGTTTGCGTTTTCATCCGATCTGGTGGAAGTCACCGAGCTGTTCGACCGCTATGATCTGAACGACGCTATCGAGGCCACCATGAAACGCGTCGGTGGCGGCTCCACCGATTATGGCCGCTCATTGCAGACCTTCAGCGATCTGTGTTTGAACCAGGTGGACAATCGCACCACCGTGATCATTCTGGGCGACGCGCGCAACAATTACGGCGAGCCCCGCACCGATTTGCTGCGACAACTGCATGGCCGCAGCCGACAACTGATCTGGCTCAATCCGGAAAACCGCGCCCGCTGGGGCAGCGGCGATTCGGAAATGAAACGGTATCAGCCCTGCTGCACCTGGGCCGAACCCGTGCAGTCACTGGCGCAGCTGGAGCGCTTCATCAGCCACTTGCTGCGTTACCAGCACTGAAGCCGCAGTAGCGGCTACACTCAGAACAACAGGCCATCCTACCCATTCCCCACACTGACGAGATGTCCCATGCCCCCAAGCCACAACCTGCCCGTTCCGCCGGAAGCCCAGAGTGACGACGCCCACGAATTGATCCGCGTGTGGGACATCAAGGGCCATCAGCACGTATCCATCAGCAACAATCTGGGGGGACGGCCACGGGAGTTCGGTCAGCTAATGGCACAGATCGCACTGCATGCTTCCGTGGTCTATGAGAAGAACGCTGGCAAAAGCAGCGCCGACTGCCTGCGGGAAATTCTGATGGGATTCAAGGAAGAGGTGTCGAAGAACGTCGGACACTGAAAAAAAGGGGAGATCCTCAGATCTCCCCTATCACCGGGATATGTAGATTCGGTTGGGACACACAGTACATGGCCGTCGTGCTTGATCTACATGAGCCCAGCTTAGAGATTCGGTTGGCTCCCTTCATTGCCCCACATCAAGATTGCTTGCCACGCCCAGGCAACACCCTGTACAGATTTGACCTGGAGCAAAGAACCAAGACTTAGAGCAGAACCGAGGCTTAGAGCAACGAGCCAAACAGTGCCAGGAACAAGGTAGCGTTGAGCAATCCCAACACAGCCCCCATGAACACGTCGCTAGGATAGTGCAAACCCAGCACCACACGGCTTACACCGGTGACAAGGGCGAAGGGAATCAGCAGCAGCCCTAACCAGGGATAAGCCTGCGTCAACAGCGCCGCAAACGCCACCGCATGCATCGTATGCCCTGAAGGAAAACTGAATTCGTCCAATGCACGCGCACCCTGACGGATATTGCCGTGCGTCACGAATGGACGCGGCCGCATCGAGCGCTTTTTAATGTAGCGATATTCGTACAGCCCCAGGCTCGCCATCGCCAGCATCAGTAGGCTGACCAGAAAACCGTGATTGCCGAGAAACACCGGCAGGAACAGCATGAAGCTGTACCAGAGCACACCGTCACCTAGACGACTGACGACGCGGAAAAATAAATGCAGTGGCCCCTGCTCCAGCAGACGATTGAGCATCACACAGAGCGAATAATCCCAACGTACCGCGCGTTCCTTGGCGATCAAAACCGGATTGTTCATGCGATCCTCCCTGCTTCCGTGGCCGCTGCTTGCGGCAATCCATGCCAGTGTTCAGTCAGTTGCTGTTCCC
>DATLII010000723.1:0-17075 GCA_035539495.1 Dongiaceae bacterium | reverse complement strand
GTTCTAGGTGGGTGTGATGAACGCAACAAGCTTTGCCGGCTCGCAGGCAAAGAGTGGTTGGGTGCGGGGATTGTCTGGTCTGATTCGGTTACTGGTGCTGGCGATGCTGCTGGCGCAGGGGTCGATTGTGTCCGCTGCTTCCAGCTCATTTGTGCTCGCCGATTCCCAACCCCGCATTCTGCTCAGCAGCCGCATCGCCGGCGACCTCGATATCTCCAACTATCTGGAAGTGCTGTCCACCAACGATGAGCCTCAAGACCTGCAGGCCTTGCTGGCAGCCGCCCCTGCATTCCAGCCGGTAGACAACAGTGGCATCGCCACCTCGCCCCGTCATTCCCAATATTGGGTACGCGGCAGCTTCAGCCGCTCGCTGGCGGAGCCAAATACGGTGGGTAGTTGGCTGCTGATTCTGGAAAACACCCGCATTCGCCAAGCTCACTTATATGTGCGGCAAAGTTCCGGATCCGCCATGGGTGAAACCGCTGCGTCCTATGAAGCGGTTGAGCCGGTGCTGGGGGAACGTTACCCCCAATTCGCATTGACACTGGCGCCGGATTCCACACTGGACTTTTATATTCTGCTGCAAACCGACGGCTTGTTCAGCATTCCCGTGAAAGTCTGGAGTCGCGACGCTTACCTGATCAACAAGCGCAGTCAGCGGCCCGTGTGGGGGCTGCTGTTCGGTGCCCTGTCCGCGCTGATGTTGTACAACCTGTTCGTTTATCTGTCGTTGCGGGAGCGTGCCTATCTGCAGCTCAGTCTGTTCCTGCTGTCCAGCTTATTGCTGACGTTGGCGCGCGAGGGTTTTGTGTTCTCCAGCTTCTCGCCATTTCCCTGGATTGCGGATCGTTTTGAGGCCGTCGCTGAATTTGTCACGCTGGCCCTGGCCATTCTGTTCACACGCAGTTATCTGAATACCAAACGCTACTATCCGGTTATCGACGCGGTGTTACGGGCGAATCGCTGGCTGTGTCTGGGGCTGGCGTTCACCACGTTGCTGGGATTGTTGTCGGCCACCTGGGTATTGGTGGGGTTGGTGTTGAGCGGCACGTTGTTCCTACTGCCGGCGGTGCTGGCGTCCATGCATGCGGCTGATCGTGCCACCCGCTATTACATTGCCGGATGGTCGGTGTTTTTCGTCGGTTATCTCATTTACCAGTTCAGCCAGCTCGGTCTGTTGCCGGTGAATGATTTCACCCAGCGTGGCCGAGACCTTGCACTGTGTTTCCTGGGTTTGTCGCTGTCGTTGGGCATGGCGGAGCAGATCCGGCGCGAGCGTTTCGAAAAACAGCGCGCACTGCAGCGGCAGCAGGACACCATGCTGGAACTGAAATATTCAGAAGAGCAAATGCAGAAGAAAGTGCTGCGGGACACGCTGCAGGAATTTCCGTCGTTGCCCAAATTGCAGGAACGTCTTGCTGATGTGGTGGCGCAGTCGGCGCGGGCGAGCGAGTCCCTGATTCTGGTGATGATGGATCTGCATAACGTGAACCGGGTGGAAGAGCAGCTTGGCCATGCCGCCCGCAATGAATTGCTGACCCGTGCAACCAAGCGCCTGAGTGTGATTCTACGCAGCGTGAGTGGTGTGCTGCCGTTGAATGACAGTACCGATGATTATGT
The DNA here is from genome assembly GCA_035539495.1 of Dongiaceae bacterium. Classification (GTDB taxonomy): domain Bacteria; phylum Pseudomonadota; class Gammaproteobacteria; order Pseudomonadales; family Ketobacteraceae; genus Ch67. The sequence goes on along the minus strand of DATLII010000723.1, from coordinate 15,455 downwards.
GCCAATGGCGGTGCTGGAAGACGGCCGCTACGGTTTCATTCTGCGCGGCATGTCCGACATCACCATCAATCACGCCATCGAGCAGGTGGAGCAGGCCATGTCGCGGCCATTTTTCTACCAGGGCCTGGAACTGCAGCCGGGCATCTCGTTCGGCCTGGCGCGCTTGGGTGAGCATGGCGAAGAAGCCCCTGCGCTACTAACCCACGCCGAGCGTTCGCTAGTGGTGGATCGGCGCAAGAACCTGGACAAGGAATGCGAGCTGCAAGGCGTCGATCACTACAATGAACGCAATATCGCGTTGATCAATGAACTGCGCTCCGCCATTCACGAAGATCAGATCACCCTTTATTTCCAGCCGGTGTACGATCTGCGTCGCGATCTGGTGTGCGGTGTCGAGGTGTTTTCCCGCTGGGAAAGTCTGAGCGGCGCGCGCATCAGCCCAGGCGAAATTTTCCATCTGGCTGAAATCGGCGGTTTCGTATCAGAACTGACTTTGCGGGTGATCGAGAAAGCGCTGCGTCATTTTGTGGTGGCGGTGAATGTGCAGCAATCCACGCTGAAGTTGTCGATAAACCTGTCACCCCGTTGTCTGCGAGAAGAGCATTTTCTGGAAGAAGTGGGCTTGCTGCTGACTCGTTATGGCTTGCCGCCCCAACGGTTGTCGCTGGAAATCAAGGAAGCGGCGATCATCGAAGATCCCAGTATCACCCGCGACGTGTTGAACCGCATTCGCAATCTGGGCATTGGTCTGACCATCGACGAGCTGGGCGCGGCCTACAGCAATCCGTCGTACCTGAGCAGCCTGCCCGTAACGGAAGTGAAACTGGATCAGCGTTTCGTGGCGCAACTGGATAACGCCGATTGCCGGGTGATGGTGCAGATGTTGATCGCACTATGCCGCGAGCAGCACATCAAGCTGGTGGTGCACGGGGTGGAGGAGGAATCTACCCTGCATCAATTGGAGCTGATGGGTTGCAGCTTCGCCCAAGGCCATTACCTCGCGGCCCCGGTGCAGGCCCGGGAGTTCAAACTGCCCCGTCACCGGTCGGCACCACTGCGGTTCCAGCAGGTTTGATCCTGGCCGGCCAAGGCGTAAGATAGCCGGGTCCGCAGTCGTTCCCCGCAGGTGTTACTCATGACCGTCCAAGCCACCATTCAGAACAAGCTTCAGTCCCGTTTTCAGCCCTCCCACCTGGAAGTGATCAACGAAAGTTTCATGCACAGCGTGCCGCCGGGCTCGGAAACCCATTTCAAGGTGGTGGTGGTGTCGGAAGCGTTCGATGGCAAGCGGTCAGTGGCGCGGCACCAGGCCATTTATCAGGCCTTAGCGGAGGAAGTGGCGGGGCCGGTGCATGCTCTGGCGATTCACACCTACACCGGCGCCGAGTGGGAAGCGGTAGCGGCCGCGCCGGCGTCACCCCAATGCCGGGGCGGCAGCAAGCACGACCATTGATTTTTTCAAACTTGACCTTATTAAGGCCAACCTTACATCTCTAATTGCAAACCCATCGAGAACCCCGTGGAATCCCAGCTGACTTCGTTCAGCTGGCTGCCGCCGGACGTGCCGTCAGCAAAATACACGGTGTCTTGGCCGGTGCCGGTTTCCCAACGCTGCTGATACAGGTCGGCGCGCATGGAAAAATAACGGGAAAAACGATACTGGTAACTCAGGTCAAAGCCGGTGCCCGTGCCCGCAGCCCAATGCTCGAAGCTTTTCGGATGGGCGAAGTCATTGCGCAGGTTCCAGTCCGCTTCGGCATGGTAGTCCAGCCAGAAATTCTTGAAGGTCAGCGCCAGGGTATGGTCGCGGGTTTCCAAATTCCAGCGCAGGCCGGCCCAACCGCCGGTCCATTCCGTGAGGTACGAGCTGTTCAGCGTGCCGCGGAAGGCGCCCAGATTGCGCGGATTATAGGTGTCTACCACCTGACGGCCCTGGGTCATGATCAGATCCTGGCTCTGGCGGGTGAACGCAGCCAGGGGGGTCAGGCTGTTGTAAGTGTTGATGGCGAAGCGGTAGCCCACGCCGGCAGTGAAGCCATCCAGACTGGACTCCTCGGCCGATGACAGGCTGCGGCTGTATTCCTGGCTGCGGCCGTTGCCGTCGTAATCCGAGTCCTGCACTTCGCCGTCATCAGCCTGGCCCGTCTGGTAATCCAGAAACAGTAGCGTGTTGCGCAGACGGCCGTGGTTGATATTCAGTTCGCCGGCGGCATGGAAAACACTGAACTGCAAATCCCGGTAGGTCAGCTCCGACAACACGTCGGGGCCGGTCTGGCCAGTCGGATCATCGGCGATGCTCCACTGCAGATTACTGGTTTGGTTGCCCACGCCAGAGGAGACCCGCAGATCAAACGGCGCTTGCGCCAGAGCGGGGGAAATGGCAACAGCGCTCAAGAAAGAAGCGCTCAAAAAATGCTGGAAAAACAGACGGCTAACAGGTTTCATAAGGCAGACTGGCTCTCTGAAACGGATTCCAAAAAAAGCCGGGGAACAGCAACAATCACCCGAAGTTCCCTTTCAGGGTAGACGGGAATCAGCCTGCAAAAATGCGTGTAACCTATTGAAAATATGGTTGATATTGAACATCAATCACTTACGTGCTGAAAAAAATTTGCACAAGAGGGCTGTCAAAAGTTTGGCAATTCTTGCTTGATCTGATTAAAAGATGACCAATGTCTCGATTCTGCAGTGAATGTTGTTTGTATAAAGAATGACCAGTGACGTGATCGAATACCGTTTAACCTACTGTCGTCGCAAGACCATTGGCATTTATGTCAGTGCCGAGCGCGGGGTGGAAGTGCGGGTGCCTTATTTCGTCAGCCGGGCTGAGGCGGAGCGATTCGTCGTGGAAAAACAGGACTGGATCCGGCGCAAGATGCTGGAGTTTGCGGCGGTGCCGGTTCGCTACGAGCCACCCTTCCAATGGGGTGCCCGCCATTTCGTACTGGGGGAGCCCCAGAGCTTTCACCATGACGAAGCTGCGATGCCGGATATCCTGCTGCCAGGTTCCGCCGCTGACACAACTAACCGCATCGAAAATCGCATCGGTCTCTGGTATCGGCAGGAGGCTTTGGCTCTGTTCGAGGAGCGCCACCAGTACTGGTGCGAACAGCTGGGCTGGATGAACCTGCCCACATCCTGGGTTGAGGCACGGGCCATGAAGCGGCGCTGGGGCTCCTGTCGCCGCAACGGCAAGATCACGTTGAACACTTTCCTGTTCAAATATCCCCTGGAGTGCGTGGATGCGGTGATCGTCCATGAACTCTGCCATCTGCTGGAATTCAACCATTCTCCCCGGTTCTACCGCCTGATGACGCAGGCCATGCCCAGTTGGAAGAAGTGGGACCGGATGCTGACGGACCTGGCGCAGCGCTATTAGTCATGCGCGTTAATAGTTTTCCAACGGCCCCCTGAGCATTTTGGTCAACCAAATCGGGTATTTCCGTTATTGCACCGTCGTTCTTCCCTGTGCCAGGATTGAAACAAGCGTTTAATCGGGAAAGAGGGAAACCAGAATGGCCCACGCAGAACACCTGTTCGACCTGACACTCACCGAAGAACAGCGGATCACCCGCGAATCCATGCGCCGCTTCGCCGAGGCGGAAATCCGTCCCATCTCACGTCCGGCAGACGAAAAGGCCGCCGCTCCTGACGGTTTTTACGACAGCACCGCCGCACTGGGCTTGAGCCTGCTAGCCATTCCCGAAGCCCTGGGTGGCGCCGGTATGGGCCGCGCTCCTATTGCCAACGCGCTAGCGGCGGAAGATCTGGCGTATGGCGACATGTCGCTGGCCATTGGTGCGCTGACGCCACTCGGTTTTATCAACACGGTTCTTGATCACGGTACTGAGGATCAACAGGAACGTTTTCTGACGCCGCTGGCGGATGAAAAGTTTGTTGCCGCCACCATTGCTTTAATGGAACCGCGCGCCACGTTCGAAGCGTCGGATCTACGCACCACCGCCCGCAAGGAAAATGGCCGCTATATTCTGAACGGCGAAAAATCCATGGTGGCGTTGGGCAATAGCGCGCGCTTTATTCTAGTGATTGCACAGGTGGACGGTGAAAACACGCCGGCTGCGTTTGTGGTCGCACAGGGCAGCGAAGGCCTGAGTTTTGAGAAAGAAGATTTTATGGGCCTGCGTCCGCTCAGTTTGCAACGCGTGCAGCTGCAAAACGTTGTGGTGAACGAGCAGGACCGTCTGGGTGGCGACAAGCCATTCAATCTGCAACGGCTGGTGGATCTGTCGATCATCGGTTTGTGCGCCACTGCAGTAGGTTGTGGTCAGGCCGTGTTGGATTATGTGATTCCCTACGTGAATGACCGGGTGGCGTTTGGCGAGCCGATCTCGCACCGTCAATCAGTAGCGTTCATGGTGGCGAACATGGCGATCGAACTGGATGCCATGCGGTTGATGGTGTACCGCGCGGCATCGCGGGCAGAACAAGGTTTGGATTTTCATCAGCAAGCGTATTTGTGTCGCGTGCTGTGCGCCGAGCGCAGCATGGAAATCGGTACCAACGGCGTGCAGTTGCTGGGTGGCCACGGTTTCACCCGCGAGCATCCGGTAGAAATGTGGTACCGCAACCTGCGTGCCGTGGGCATTTTGCTGGGCGTTGCCGCCGTTTGAGCGGGCAGTTGAACTGAATCCTGGAGAACGAACATGATCAATCTCGAATTACCGCAAAAACTGCTGACCGCACAACAGATGGCGCATCAATTGGCGAAAGGTGCATTCCGCCCGATCGCGCGCAAGTACGACACCATTGAGCATTGCCCGACGCCGGAAGAATTGATTCCGATCAGCCAGATGATGCGGGCTATGGGCGGCATGAGTGGCGGCGGCAAAAAAGATGGTGCGAAAAGCGAAGCCGCAGCGGACAGCGTAAAAAACGGCTCCAACCTGATGGGCATCATGGCCACTACCGAGATGGCGTGGGGCTGTTGCGGTCTGATGTTGTCGCTGCCGGGCGTGGGTTTGGGAAATGCGGCCATCGATGCGGTGGGCACTCCCGAACAGAAGGAAAAATTCGGCAAGCTGTATTGCGCTATGGCGATCACCGAGCCAGGGTGTGGTTCTGACTCTGCCGCAGTGCAAACCACTGCGAAACTGGATGGCGAAGAGTGGGTGATCAACGGCGAAAAAATCTTTGCTACCGCTGGCGACCGTGGTGATGCCGTAGTGGTGTGGGCCACCCTGGATAAATCTCTTGGCAAGGCTGCTATCAAATCCTTCGTGGTGGAGAAGGGCACGCCGGGCATGGAAGTCGTGCGTTGTGAAGACAAGATGGGCCTGCGGGTGTCAGACACCGCTGCTATCCGTTTCCATGAATGCCGTATTCCCAAGAGCAACATTCTGGGGTCTCCCGAAATCGCAGCGGACGCAGAAGCACGTAAAAAAGCCTTCGGCGGTGTGATGCAGACTTTCGACAACACTCGCCCCATGGTGGCCGCCATGGCGTTGGGTGTGGCACGGGGAGCGCTGGAGATCACCCGCGAACTGTTGGAAAAAGAGGGCGTGAAGGCGGATTACAGCAAATCCCTCTACAACAGCAGTGCGCTGGAAGCGGAAATCTATCGCATGGAAGCCAACCTGGAAGGCGCACGTCTGCTGACGTTGAAAGCCGCCTGGATGGCTGACAACAAACAGCCCAATTCCAAGGAAGCGTCCATGTGCAAGGCGAAAGCGGGGCGCGTGGGTAACGATATCACTTTGAAATGTGTCGAGATTTGCGGCGCGTTGGGCTACAGCCAACAATGGCTGCTGGAAAAACTGGCGCGGGATTCGAAGATCATCGACATATTCGAAGGCACGCAGCAGATCCAGCAATTGATCGTCGCTCGCCATCTGCTGGGCAAGTCTTCGAGCGAGCTGAAATAGCCTCTACGTGACACGGCGGTCCGCAAGTCAGCTGGTTTAGCATGAGCGGACGAATGCAGCGACCGCTTCGTTTTTTGCCCCATCGGTCACGCTAAGTGCCCGATGGGCGCCCCTTTTTCCCGCCGTTGCCTATACTGATTCCATTGTCATTGATGGATTGGGGTGGCGTCATCGCGTTATGCCGTTAACGGAATCCCTTGGCCAGTTGCGGGACTGCTTGGGCAATCTATTTGCCGGGATTGCTACGTCCCTGCGCCTGCCCGCGCGGATGTCCCTGTACGTTGCACGCGGTGGTAGCACCGATGAAATCCAGATGCTGCCCAATCGGGAATGGGTGCTGCAACTGCATGATGGCGACAGTTCGCTTTCCAATTATCCGCGCTCAGTGTTAGAGAGCGTCTTTCGCACCGGCAATCCCATTCTGGTGGATCAACACCAGCTTGGTCAGTTGCATGATCTGGACGTGTATGTGGTCAACAATGGCATCTGCAGCTTTCTGTGTCTGCCGGTGTTGACAACGTCTACCCGTAGCGCCGCGATTTGGTTGGAGCGGAAAGATACGGGCCAGGATTTTTCCTTTGAGGAATTGGACAACGCGGAGCAGCAGATCCGTTTGCTGCAGGACAAGCTGGCGACGCTACTGGAATACGAATCCCTGCATCGTTTATTTAATCGCGGACCCTTCGAATCCGATCTGGTTTTTGCTACTGACGACGACACTTTCATGGAAGGTGTACGTGCGGTGGAATCCCACCTGCGAGTGTTTGAACGTGCGGTGAAATCCGCCGACACCGGTTTTGTGATCGTCGATGCGCGCCTGCCCAATCAGCCCATCATTTACTGCAATCCTGCTTTCGAACGTATTACGGGTTACAGTTTTCGTGAAACCGTGGGCAAGAATTGCCGTTTCCTGCAAAAGCCGGGTGAGCAGCCAGAGAAAAATGAGCTGATTCGGGACGCCATCAGTCGCGGCGAACCCTGTCAGGTGTTGTTGAAAAATTATCGCAAGAGTGGAGAGGTTTTCTGGAATGAGCTCACCATCTCCCCGGTGCGGGATGCAGTAGGACAACTCACGCATCTGATCGGCGTGCAGAATGACGTCAGCAACCGGATAGCGATGGAATTGGAGCGTAAGGAAACCGAATCCCGTTTCCGTGCGCTGTACGACAACAGTCTGGATGGCATTTGCTATTACAGTCTGGAAGGTCGTTGCATCAGCGCAAACCGTGCGTACTGCGATCTGCTGGGTATGGCGCCGAAGGAAGTGTTAAACGTCCATTACGACGACATTACGCCGGAGAAATGGCACGAACTGGATCGCAAGGTGGTGGAGGAGCAGCTGTTCGTGCGTGGCTTCACCGATTTGTATGAAAAGGAATACATTCGTAAGGATGGCCACATCATCCCCGTGAGTGTGCGCGCCACGTTGCATTACGATGCGGACGGCAAACCGGTTGCCATTTGGGGCATCATTCGTGACATCAGTGAGTACCGCAATGCCATTGACCGTCTGCGGGAAAACGAGGCCCACATGGAGTATCTGGCCTATCACGACTCCCTCACTTCAATGCCCAACCGTTTGCTGTTTCAAGATCGCGTCGAGAAGGCGCTGGAACGAGCCAAACGCAACGGCAAGAAAGTGGCGCTGATGCTGCTCGATCTGGACCGTTTCAAAAACATCAACGATTCTCTCGGCCACGACATGGGGGATCGTTTTCTGAAAGAAATCTCCACCCGCATTCAGCATACCATCCGTGAGGTGGATACTGCCGCGCGTATCGGCGGTGATGAATTTGTGATTGTGATGGAGAATTTCAGCGACATCGGTAATGTGACTGCGGTGGCGAATAAGCTGTTGAAGACGTTGTCGGTGCCGATCAGCATCCAGCAGCATGAACTCTATGCCACAGCCAGCATCGGCATCAGTATTTATCCGGAAGATGGCCAGGACGTGGAAACGCTGATGAAGGCGGCTGATGCAGCCATGTATCGCGCCAAAGACAAAGGCAAAAACAACTTTCACTATTACACCGACGACATCAACAAGCGCACGTTCGAACTGTTGCTGTTGGAAAACGATTTACGGCGAGCATTGGATCAGAATCAGCTCTTTGTCGCTTACCAGCCACAATTTTCCCTCAAACATGGGGAATTGGTGGGTATCGAAGCGCTGATGCGCTGGCAGCATCCGGCGCGGGGTCTGTTGTCGCCGGCGCTGTTCATCCCGCTGGCGGAGGAAACCGGTTTGATCGAGCCTCTGGGGCGCTGGATGCTACGGGCCAGCTGCGTTCAGATCAAATCCTGGCTCGATCGGGGATATTTCCTGGGCCGCGTTGCCGTGAACTTGTCGGCGCGCCAGTTCCGCCAGCCTTCGTTGGTGGAGGACATTACATCGATCCTGAATGAAGTGGGTTTGGGCGCCGACAATCTGGAGCTGGAAATCACTGAAAGCATCGCCATGGACAATGTGGAAACCACCGTGGCGAAACTGGAAGTGTTGAAGCGGATGGGATTGCGCCTGGCGATCGACGATTTCGGCACGGGTTATTCATCGTTGAGTTATCTGAAGCGCTTTGCGATCGACAAGCTCAAAATCGATCAGAGTTTTGTGCGCGACATCGTTACCGATCCCAACGATGCAGCGATTGCAGCGTCCACTATCGCGCTGGCGCACAAGATGGGATTGAAGGTAATTGCGGAAGGTGTGGAAACGGCGGAGCAGGTGGCGTTTCTGCGGGAACAGGGCTGCGATGAAGTGCAGGGTTTCTACTACGGTAAGCCGATGACGGCCACTGAGCTGGAAAATATGCTGGGCGCTGCGCCTTATCGGCAGAGCGTCCAGCATTGATCTTTCTATAACTGCGAATCTTACAAGAATGCCGCCTGAGTGGTGATCCACGGATTGGTGGTGTATTTGCGGTAATGACGGATCAGTTTGTTGTTCACCGTGCCGCTATTGATGTTCTTGTCCACCACATACGCACGCCAGTCGCACTGCTTGTTGTTGAACTCGATGGTCGACCAGCCATTCTGCGTAGTGTTGAAATAGCGGATATGCGGGTTGGTCAGCCGCACAGCAGTATTGGTCAACGCCTGCGCCAGTTGCTGTTGCTGCCCGACCGGCGTTTTCGCACCGATCATGTCGAACAACCCCGCCGACGTCACCGACGGTGTCATGAATTCCACCCCGATATAGTTCTGGAAATCGAAAATCGAATTCTTGCTGTAATCCCGTTTCACATGCGATGCGATGTAGGTGTGCAGGTCGCCCGTCACCACCACGAAATTTTCCACGCGGTTTGAAGCCACTTCATTGTTGATCAGGTTGCGTTCGTAATCGAAACCGTCCCAGGCATCCACGTTGATGGGGATGCGGCCGTTTTTCATCACGATGCCGAGGCGCCCCATATAGGTCTGGTTGCCCAACAGTTTCCAGCGCGCGCTGGAGCCGAGCAGGCCGTTGATCAGCCAATCGCGTTGATCGCCGCCCAAAAGAGTTTGCTGGTCGCTGGCCCAGTTCTGGCAGCCGATGGGCACGTAGCGGCCGAAGAAATCACCTTCACCACAGGGATGTGGAGTGCGATAGCTGCGGCCGTCCAGCATGAACAGATCCACCAAGTTGCCGAACTGCACACGGCGATAATATTTCAGATAGTGGTGCGGATGGGTGCTGTCCGGATTCACCTGCACGCGGGCGGGTATGTATTCCAGCCAGGCCTGTTGCGAATCCAGCATTAACTGATTCAACAGGTACGGATCATTGCCGTAAGCGGGATTCGTTGTGTAGGGGTGATCCGGCGCGCCCAAGGTATCGCGCTCATAATCCCAGTACACATCGTTCGCGGTTTCGTGATCGTCGCGAGTGATGATGAAAGTATGTTGCTCCATCGCTCGCTGCAGGAATGGGTCGCTGCGGTAGATTTTGTATAGATGACGGTAGTCCGCCAGATCCAGCGCCACAATACCATCGCTAGGCAGAATGATGCGGCGGTCTTCAAACGGCAGGCTCTGGAAGCGTGGGTCGCCGGCAGTTTCGTAGATGAAATCCCCCAGGTGCAGCACGAAATCCAGCGAATCGTCGTTGGCGACGTGATTCAGCGCGCCGTAATAACCGTTGGTGTAATCCTGACAGGTAAGCAGGCCGAACTTCAGCTTACTGATCTCGGCGCCGTAGGGGGGCGCAGTGCGGCAACGGGCGGTGCGGCTGACGGTGTTGTCGTAAATGAAGCGGTAGTAATAGCGGATCGAGGGTTCCAGATAGCCGTCGGTGTCGATAGACACGGTAAAATCGCGATCGGCCTTGATATGCTGGCTTTCCACCACGCTTTCAAATGCCAGTTGCTGGAAGTCCGCGTCGAGGGCTATCTGCACGAACAGCGCCTGGCCGCTGCGATGGGCGCTGGGGTCGATGCGGGTCCAGAGTACTACGCCGGTGGGGCTGGGGTCACCCGAGGCCACCGACAGGCTGAACACGCGGGCGGAATCGGTATTCAACGGCGCGTCAGCCCGGATCAATCCGGCCTTGGCGGAACCGGACGTGAACGTAACGACATAAGGGGTGGCGATTCCGGCGGCGAGAAAGGAAAGGAATTTGCGGCGGTCAATCGTGCTCATGGGTGCTCCCGTGACATCCTCTGTGCAAGCTAAAACAGCGTTTAGCCAAAATCCGAACGATCTGGGGTGAGAATAGGCTAAGAGCCCTCGATTCGGACGTGCGTTTTTTAGCTTTTTATTGTGGTATTTGTATTTCAGCCTTAAAAAAAGAGCAGTCGCGAAAAAAGAGAACAATTTCGAACGCGGCTGTGTTCGTAATCTAATATTTTTGGTACTTGTGTGCAATGTTGCTGGCAGTCTGATCAGTCACGCGGAATGCCGGTTGTTCGTTCAGTTTACAAGCGTAGGTGAATCGGGTACAAAGCCCCCCACGTTTTGCCTGCCGTCCAGAGGTTGTTCCCATGTCCGAGATCCACGTATCCGGCGCCTTCAAACCCGATATTTTTCAGCCAGTTGCCCGTGCCGATGAGGCGCTGGATGTGACTGCAGCTGCCCTGGGCGAACCGTTGGATGGCGACGACCAGAATAATGAAGCCGGCGTCGACGATAACGGCCCCACTGCGGTGGCCAAGAAAGCCAAGACCAATTTCAACAAGCTGCAGAAGCGGCTGCGGCGGGAAGTGGGTCAGGCGATCGCCGATTTCAACATGATCGAGGAAGGCGACAAGATCATGGTGTGCCTGTCGGGGGGCAAGGATTCCTACACCATGCTGGATATCCTGCGCAGCCTGCAGCGCGATGCGCCGGTGAATTTCGAGTTGTTTGCCGTGAATCTCGATCAGAAGCAGCCGGGTTTTCCTGAGCACGTGCTGCCCGAGTATCTGACGAAGGAAGGGGTGCCGTTCCACATTCTGGAGGAAGACACCTACAGTGTGGTGAAGAGCATCATCCCGGAAGGCAAAACCACCTGTTCGCTGTGTTCCCGTTTGCGGCGCGGCAATCTGTACACGTATGCGGAAGAGATCGGCGCCACCAAAATCGCGCTGGGCCATCACCGCGACGACATCATGGAAACGATGTTTCTGAATATGTTTTATGGTGGCAAGTTGAAGGCGATGCCGCCGAAGCTGCTCAGCGACAACGGCAAGCATGTGGTGATTCGTCCGTTGGCCTATTGCCGTGAGAAGGACATCATCCGCTTCTCCGAGTACAAGCAGTTCCCCATCATTCCCTGTAATCTGTGCGGGTCCCAGGAGAATCTGCAGCGTAACGCGATCAAGGCGATGTTGCAGGAGTGGGACAGGAAATTCCCGGGCCGAGTGGAAACGATTTTCTCCGCACTGCAGAACGTGGTGCCGTCGCATCTGGCGGATACCGAGCTGTTCGATTTCAAAGGTCTGCAGCAGATGACGGAGCAGGAGCGGGCGCAGGCGGGGATGAAGTTGGATTTGGTGAATCTTTTTTAACGGCCGGTGGCAGAGATAGCTGATAGCAGAGGAAGGGGGCGGTTTAGCGAGAACGTCAGCGGCCATGGATGGCCGCTGTCGAGCCTACAGGGACGTACTTGTGGCGTGTCTCGCTAAGCCGCCCCCTTCCTCTGCGTTCGTGCCAGACAAGCCAATCTTTTGAAGGACCATTCTCTTGCTCAATCTAATTTGGGCCGCATTTTTCCTCATCGCCGCAGTAGTGGGATTGCTACGTTTTCTGGGCGGCGACACCGCGATTTTCCAGCAACTCGTCCAAGCCACTTTTGATTCCGCCAAGCTATCCGTTGAAATTGCCCTCGGCCTTATCGGCGTGCTGGCGCTTTGGTCCGGATTGTTCAGAATTGCCGAGAAGTCCGGCCTGATCCAGAAAGTGGGGCAGTGGTTGAGCCCGGTGTTCGAACGGTTGATGCCTGAAGTACCGAAAGGCCATCCCGCTCAAGGTGCCGTGACTATGAATCTGGCCGCCAACATGCTTGGGCTGGACAACGCAGCCACGCCGCTGGGCCTGAAAGCGATGCAGGAATTGCAAAGCTTGAATCCGTCCCACGACACCGCCAGCAATGCGCAGATCCTGTTTCTGGTGCTGAACACGGCCTCCGTCACGCTGTTGCCGATCACCATCTTTATGTACCGCGCCCAATTGGGTGCGGCCGATCCTACCGAAGTGTTTCTGCCGATTTTATTGGCATCGCTCCCATCCACACTGGTGGGTCTGATTGTGGTGATGCTGATCCAGAAGATTCGTCTTGATGCCGTTCTGCTCGCCTTTTTCGCCGGGTTTATCCTGCTCACGGGCAGCCTGGTGTACTGGTTGACGGCGTTGCCTGCGGCAGAGCTTTCGCAACAATCCCAAGTGCTGGCCAATGGTTTACTGTTGACGGTGATTGCAGGTTTTATCGGCGTCGGCCTGTATCGCAAGGTTCCCGTGTATGAAGAATTTGTCGTTGGCGCGAAGGAAGGCTTTCAGACTGCGGTGGGATTGATCCCCTATCTGGTCGCCATGCTGGTGGCGATTGCGGTATTTCGTGCCTCAGGTGCGTTGGACGCGGTAGGGCGGGGAATGACACGTCTGTGTGAAGCCGTGGGTCTGGATGCGGCGTTCGTCGATGCGTTACCTGTAGCACTGATGAAACCATTCAGCGGCAGTGGCGCCCGCGCCATGATGCTGGATGTGATGAACACTCACGGCGTGGACTCGTTCGTTGCGAAAGTAGCGGCGGTGATGCAAGGCTCCACCGAGACGACGTTCTATGTGCTCACTGTGTATTTCGGTGTGGTGGGCATCACCCGTATCCGATACGCGCTCTGGTGCGGTTTGCTGTGCGATCTGGTGGGGCTGGTGATGGCCGTGCTGGTGAGCTACTGGTTCTTTGCCTGATGTCGGCGATTCTGGATTTCTGGGCGTTACTCAACTCGCTGGTGATCATGTTCGCGCTGGGATTGGCAGCGGAGCGTCACGGCCCTGAGGAATCGGAAATCGGCACGCTGTTGCGCACATTACTAGGCTACAACCTGCTGGTGCCTGCGCTGATTCTAATGGCGATTAAAACAATGGACTGGTTTTCTGCTCACGCCATCGAAGCAATGACGTTGTGTGTAGCTGCGGCAGGAGGAACCTCTGCAGGCGCTTTTGTCTCGAAGGTGAAAGGTTCTCCCGTGCTGGCTGGCAAGCTGATTGTGTTGCTGCTGGGGTCCAGTCTGTTGGCCATCGCGGTTTTCTCGCGGTTGGACTGGATTCAATTGGGTTCTTTTTCGTTAGGACATCTGGCGGCTTATCTACTGGCCATTACGTTATTGCCATTATTTGCTGGTCGTATAACACGGCGCTACGCCCCGGCGTTCAGCGCACAATGGCAGCCAAAGGTGGAACGGGCAGGCAGCTTGCTGGTTGTATTACTGGTGCTGGCTTTGGCGATGCGGTACGGGCGCGAGATATTGACGGGGCCACCGGAACCCATGCTGGCCGGTCTGGCATTGGTGCTGATGTTCGCATTGCCGCCGTTGCTGGAACCGAATCCTGTCCGGCGCCGTACGATCGCTCTGGTGACCTTGATCCGTAATCTTACGCTGGTGCTGTCGATATTGGCGGTACTGCCACAGGCGCCTCAACTATTGCCAACGGTGTTGGCGTTTGGTCTGTTCATGTATATCGCCACTGGCGTTTTGGTGTGGGGTTGGCGCAAGTCGAATTGAGTGCATTTCCCTTCATTGAATTTTCACAGCACTACTGTTCTCAGAGCAGTACCGTTTTCAGAATCAGGCCGATAGCCGCGCACACACCAATCACATGAATTACATTGCGCTTGAAACGGAACAGCGCAACTGCGGCACCCAACGCAATCAGGGCTGATACCCAATCGAATGTTCCCTCGAATCCCGCTGGCCAGAGTACGTGATACCCAAAGAACAGCGCCAGATTCAAAATCACGCCCACAACGGCTGCAGTAATGGCCGTCAGCGGCGCGGTGAATTTGATATCGTCATGAGTGCTTTCCACCAGCGGGCCACCGATCAGAATGAACAGGAACGACGGCAGGAAGGTAAACCAGGTGACCAGACTGGCGGCCATCGCACCGGCCAGAAACAACGCCTCCGGCCCGAACAGTGCTTTCACATAACCGCCAACAAAACCGACGAATGCCACCACCATGATCAGCGGGCCTGGTGTTGTTTCACCTAGCGCCAAGCCATCAATCATTTGCGTCGGTGATAGCCAGCCGTAATGCCCCACCGCGCCCTGATAAACATACGGAAGCACCGCATACGCACCGCCGAACGTGAGCAATGCAGCCTTGGTGAAGAACCAGCTCATTTGGGTGAAGGTGTGATCCCAGCCGTAGTAAGCAGTCAATGCAGCCATCGGGATGATCCACAACAATGCGCCGACCACCAGAATCAATCCCAAGCGTGTCCAACGAAATTTGGCATGCGCCGGCGTTGGGGTGTTGTCATCAATCAAGGCGGGGCCGAAGCTTTTATCGCCCGCACCATGACCACCGCCCGCTTTGAAATGCGCCGGCGCGATCCGCCCACCGATGTAACCGATCAGCGCTGCCGCTGCCACGATGGCAGGGAAGGGCACGTTCAGCGCAAAAATTGCCACAAAGGACGCTGCCGCAATTGCCCACATCCAATTGTTCTTCAATGCGCGCGAACCGATGCGATGCGCCGCCTGCACCACAATCGCCGTCACAGCGGGTTTGATTCCATAAAACAGCCCAGCCACCAATGGCGTTTCGCCGAACGCGATATAAACCCAGGACAGCGTCACCAGAATCACCAGCGAAGGCAGCACGAACAGCCCTCCGGCCACGATACCGCCCCAGGTGCGGTGCATCAGCCAGCCGATGTAGGTCGCCAGCTGTTGTGCCTCGGGGCCGGGTAACAACATGCAGTAGTTCAGTGCATGCAGAAAACGCTTCTCGGAAATCCAGCGCCGGTTCTCCACCAATTCCTGGTGCATGATGGCGATCTGCCCAGCGGGACCACCGAAGCTGATAAAACCCAATTTGAGCCAGAAAGAGAACGCCTGCCAGAAGCTGACAGGTTGCGGCGACTCTGTGCTGACGGCGACGTCGGGAGCAGCGGTTGA
>DATLII010000722.1:0-3765 GCA_035539495.1 Dongiaceae bacterium | reverse complement strand
CAGGTACGGGCCATGCTGCTGCAGTCGGGTAAATGGAAAATGGAGTGGGGTCATCCGCTCAACCAGGCGGATTCCATGGCCACGATTCTGGAGTTCTCCACGATTTTCCTCACCGGCCTACGAGCGCTGGGCTTTATCTTCAGCAAGCGCGAGCGGGAAGCCATCGTCCATCTATGGCGTTACGTGGGTTATCTAATGGGTGTGGAAGAACATATTCTGCCGGCCTGCGAGGACGACGCCATGCGCGCCATGTACCTGATGGCCGCCACCATTCCGCCACCGGATGAAGACACCCGCGCCCTGGGCCAGTCCCTGGCGGATGCGCCGCTGAAATTCGCCGGCGACGGCTGGCTGGCCCAACGCCTGGCCCGCACCGAGCGCACCCTGCGTATCGGCTATACCCGCTATGTGTTGGGGGACAAGGCCGGTGATGCCCTGGGTTTGCCACGCACAGCCGCCAAATATTTCTGGCCGGCACAAATTCCCGTGCGACTGGGAGCCGAGCTGGTACGTGCCAGCGTGCCGCCTGTGAATCGTCTGATGGTGAAATGGGGCGAGCAGATGGCGGAAAAACAGTTCCCGCAACAAGTGAAACAGCACAAGGCGGATACCAGTTTTACGCCGGTGAAGGAATTGGCACGCTAGCTAGTAAAAAGCCCCAGTATCGTCACCGATACCGGGGCTTACTTTCCCGCCTTCCCTCAAAAACGTTTACTAGGGAACCTCTGAATAACGTAACAAGCGCAGTAGTTATTCAGCGGTTCCCTAGCTGCCGAAGCCTTTTTTCCGCAACCAGGCCGCGCAATGGCTCACCGCTTCTTCCATTTCTTTGGGCTGGCCAAAGTAATAATGGTTGGCGCCTTTGATCTCATGGATTTCCTTGTCCTGCACGCCGACTGCTTCAAATAGGCGATGGGTGTGGCTCGGTGTGCAGGCATCGTCGGCGGAATTGCCGATTACCAATGTAGGCACGGATATTTTGCGTGCGCATTTCAAGCCATCGGCATTGGATTCATCGTAGCTCCACTGCGACAACCAGCTACGCAGCGTGTTGAAGCGGGCGATGCCCACCGGACCATTATTCACCACGCGCGGATCGCCAAGAAAACACCAGTTGGGTTTGCGATCATTGGGATCCAGCGTGGGATCGACGAAACGGGGATCCGCCATCGTACCGTGAGTAACGAAGGCAAATTCCTCGTTGTCCAAACCGTCCCGCTTAAATGCAGCAAGCTTTTCTTTCACCCAGGTTGTGATGCGACGATTGCGTGCGATCTGGGCTGCGCGATATTTCTCGACAAACTCGGCGGAGTAGGGCGGCTGGTTGGGATTGTTGCTGTCGTAAATATCCAGCTCGGGATCACGTTTGGTGGGATCGCTTTCATCCAGAATCGACGCATCCAGCCACTCGGTGAGCGTGCCGGCGCGGGCGATATGCGCTGCCAGCAACATCATGGCGTCGGCGGGAATCAGTTTCGCTTCCACCAGATTCACCGCATCGCCGGAAGGCGCGTGCGTAATGGTGGGATGCTCGGCCTGGCTTTGATAAAACAGACTCAGCGAGCCACCGCCGCTCCAGCCTGCCAGCACGACTTTTTCATAACCCAGCCGCTCTTTCGCATCACGAATACAAGCGCCCAAATCCAGCGCCACTTTTTCCATGATCAACGCGCTATCGACACCGCGGTAACGGCTGTTGCAATAAATGACGTGAAAACCTTTTTTCGCCAGCGACGACACCATCGGCAGATACGCGCCTCCGCCAATCGGGTGCATGAAGACGACGACGGTTTTGCTATCGACACCTTTCGGTTTCAGCAAATGTGCTTCCAGGCCGACGAAATCCATGCGGCCGGCGTAGGTATCTTTGAACGAGGCTTTTTCCTGGAACACGACCATGTAAGGAATGCGGTCGTATTCGTATTTGGCTGGTGCAGTCATTGCGTTATTCCCCCGGAAAATTGGTTCAGGCTTTTTTCAGGCCACTCAAATCGACCTTGCTCATATCGATGCCGCGCTGGTTCAGCAAATCATGATCCAGACGCTGTTCTTTCACTGCGCGGGTGCGGGCGGTCCAGTCTTTCAGCACTGCGTGCGCTTTTTCTGCATCTTCCGCCATGATGTGTTCGTAGCGGGTGTCCTTGGTGGTCAGTTCCACCTGCACTCCGTTGGGATCGTACATATAAATGGAATGCACGAAGCCATGATCGATGGGCCCAAAGCAGGGACGACCCTGTTTGTTGATGTGACGGCGCCAGGCTTTCAGTTGTTCCATGGAATCCACTTCGAACGCGATGTGCTGATCGAAACCGTGGCGGGCGATGAACATCTTTTCTTCCACGTCATCGGGCACATCGAAGAAGGCGATGAAGTTGCCGTCGGTGGTCTGGAAAAACAGGTGCATGTATTCGCGTTTCACGGCGCGGCCCGGTTCCTCGTCGAACACCATGGCGGCGGCCAGTTTGAAGCCCAGCACGTCTTCATAAAACCAGCGCGTCTGCTCAGCATCGCGGCAACGGTAGGCGGTGTGGTGCATGTTGTGGACGGGTTTCAGGGTAACGGCGGGGCGTTCCTGGGTAGAAGTCGCGGTGTCGGACATGGCGGATTCCCTCGGCGGGCGGTTTTTGTTGTTGACTGTTGGGTCGAGTTTTTCATAGATTGTATACAATTTCAAGAAGTCGGCGGACTGGAGTCCGCATTGGTCGGCTTTATGACGCAGATATGTATACATAACCCGTTGTCGAGGCACTCATGACCCCATTGCACGACCTCACTATTCTGGACCTGACTCATATGCTGTCAGGCCCGTATGCCAGCCAATTGCTGGCGGACATGGGTGCCCGCTGCATCAAGATCGAACCGCCGGGCAGCGGGGAAGGTACCCGCAAGCTGCTGGCGGACGACCCGCAGTATTCCATCGATGGCATGGGGGCCTATTTCCTCACCCTGTCGCGCAACAAGGAAAGCGTGTGCCTAAATCTGAAGGCGGCGGAAGGCTTGCAACTGTTTTACGAGCTGGTGAAGAAAGCCGACATCGTGATCAACAATTTCGGCGAGGGTGTGCCAAAACGACTGGGCATCGATTTCGAGACATTGAAACAGCACAACTCGCGCATCATCACCTGTTCCATCACCGGTTTTGGTGAAACCGGACCTGAGCGGGACCGACCCGCCTTCGATCTGGTGGCGCAAGGCATGGGCGGCGGCATGTCGATCACCGGCGAGGAAAATGGTCCTCCGTTGCGCGCCGGCATTCCCATCGGCGATCTGGGCGGCGGCATGTTTGCCACCATCGGTATTCTGTCGGCGCTGCACGCACGCACACTCACCGGGCGCGGTCAGCATGTGGATATTTCCATGCAGGATTGCCAGGTGTCGCTGCTGAATTACATGGCCACCATGTATTTGATGAGCGGCGTGCAACCGCCAGCGGTGGGCAACGGCCATTTTGTGCATGTGCCCTACGGGACTTTCCGAACGCAAAGCCGTTACATCATTCTGGCCTGCATGGGCGACGCCTTTTATATCAAGCTGGCGGCGATGCTGAATGATCCATTTCTGCTGGAAAAGCGCTTTGAAAAGCAGCCGGAACGCTGGGCGCACCGGTATGCGATCAATGCGAAAGTGCAGGAATACTTGGAGCAAAACACCTGCGAACACTGGCTGGAGCAGTTGAAGGAACACCGCATTCCCGCTGCACCGGTGAATGATTTCGCCTATGCGCTGAACGATCCGCAGATCCAGGCGCGGGACATGGTGGTGAAC
>DATLII010000721.1:0-22433 GCA_035539495.1 Dongiaceae bacterium | reverse complement strand
ATCTGAGCCAATTTCACCAGGTATTTTTCGAGGAAAGTTTCGAAGGCCTGCAGACGATGGAATCCAGCCTGCTGGAACTGGACTGCGCCAGCCCTGATGCGGAAACGATTAATGCCATTTTCCGCGCCGCGCATTCCATTAAAGGCAGCAGCAGTACATTCGGCTTTACCCCGGTGGCGGAATTTACCCATGTGCTGGAGACATTGCTCGACCAAGTGCGTGTGGGCCAGCGCAGTCTGAATGCCGAAATTGTCGATTTACTATTGCGATCGGTGGATTGTCTGGGTGGCATGCTCCGATCGCTGCAAGGGGGCACCGCGCTGGATGTTGCACAGTCGCAAGCATTGATTGCAGCCTTCAACACCATTCTTGCGGATAAGCCGGTTGCGACGATTGCCGTTCCAGCAGCGTCCGCTGCATCCGCATCGGCATCCAAGGATTCTGCTACCCAAGGCTGGATCATCGATTTCATTCCTAGCGTCAACGTTCTGCGCACAGGCAACGAGCCAGCACGCATGTTTCGGGAACTGGCAGAGCTGGGAACATTGCAAACCACAGCACTCTTGGAT
Organism: Dongiaceae bacterium; assembly: GCA_035539495.1. Lineage (GTDB taxonomy): Bacteria > Pseudomonadota > Gammaproteobacteria > Pseudomonadales > Ketobacteraceae > Ch67. The sequence continues at coordinate 21,864 of DATLII010000721.1, read as the reverse complement.
CGCCTACCCCTGTTAAATGCGTTGACGCCGGAAGAATGCCATCTGGGTTGGCAGATGCGCCTCACTACAGCGGCGGACAAGAAAAAAATTGAAGAAGTATTTGAATGGGTAGCGGATGAATCGGAGCTGCGCATCGAGCCCGTACCCGCGGCTCAGTCTGCCGCAGCAGTTCCGGAATTACAGGCAGCGCCGTTGCAGGCAACTTCATTGCAGGCAGTATCTTCTGCGCCGGTCGTCATACCGACAGATCTGCCAGAGCTGGCCGATAAGACGGATGTGCCTGCCCGCAGTGCTCGCGCAGCAGAAGCAGCATCCATCCGCGTTTCCATCGATAAGATCGACAGTTTGGTCAATCTGGTGGGCGAGTTGGTGATCACCCAATCCATGCTGGGGCAGCTCGGTACCGATTTCGATATGAGCCGGCTGGCGAGATTACAGGAAGGTTTGGCGCAACTGGAACATAACACCCGCGAGCTGCAGGAAAGCGTGATGCGCATTCGTATGCTGCCCATCAGTTTTACCTTCAGCCGTTTTCCGCGCATGGTGCGTGATCTTTCCCGTCAATTGGGCAAAAAAGTCGAATTGAAATTGTCTGGCGAGCAGACCGAGCTCGACAAAACCGTGATGGAAAAAATCGGTGATCCTTTGGTGCATCTGGTGCGAAATGCCATTGATCACGGTCTGGAAACACCGGAACAGCGGCGGGCAGCCGGTAAACCGGAAATCGGCACTATCAGCCTCAACGCCTGTCATCAGGGCGGAAATATTTTGATCGATATTCGCGACGACGGCCGTGGCCTTAATCGCGATCGCATTCGGGCCAAGGCAATTGCCAGTCAACTCATCAGCCCCACCGACATACTCAGCGACGAGCAGATTCAGGACCTGATTTTCCGACCCGGTTTTTCCACGGCCGAACAGGTAACCGATGTCTCGGGGCGTGGTGTTGGCATGGATGTGGTCAGGCGCAATATCCAGGAACTCAGCGGCAGCATCGATGTGAAATCCGTGGCGGGCGTGGGTAGTACATTCACGATTCGGCTACCACTAACCCTTGCGATTCTGGATGGCCAACTGATCCAGGTGGGCGATCAGGTATTTATCATCCCGCTGGTGGCTATCGTCGAATCCCTGCTGCCAGATCCTGCGTTGGTGAATCGCGTGGCCGGAGGTTGCGACGTATTCCGCTTGCGCAACGATTACATTCCCATCATTCGGTTGGCGGAAGTTTTTGGTATCAAGCCCAGCAATGATGGCTTGGAAAAATGCTTGTTGGTGGTGGTGGAAGCCGGAAATGCCAAAGTAGCACTGGTGGTGGATGATCTGCTCGGCCAGCAGCAAGTCGTGATCAAAAGTATGGAAGCCAACTACCGCAAGGTGGAAGGTATTTCCGGCGCTACCATTCTGGGCGATGGCACTGTGTCATTGATTCTGGATATCACCGATCTGATCCAGATGGCCGGTGTGCGCCAGCAACAGAAAAGCGGTTTGAAATTGGTCGCGGACAGAAGTCGCGTCGCCCAAGGGTGACGTCAGTAAAACAGGAGAGCAGTGATGAACAGCGCAGAGCAACGGGCCCAGGAAAATCAGGACGCGGAAACCCCGCTGCGTGCTGGCGGGCAGAACAGCCAATACCTCACCTTTATCATGGCGGGCGAGGAATACGGCGTAGATATCCTGCAGGTGCAAGAAATCCGTGGCTGGGAAAGTGTCACACCGATTCCCAATGCACCGGCGCATATCAAGGGTGTCATCAATCTGCGCGGCACGATTGTGCCCATCGTCGATCTGCGTCAGCGCTTCGGTCTGCAGCGCGTTGACTACGGTCCTCTCACCGTGGTGATTGTTCTGAAAGTCGCAACCAAGAAAGGCAGCCGGGTGATGGGCATTGTCGTCGACGCGGTAAGCGATGTTTACAGTCTGGCAGCCGAAGAAATGAAAGCGGCTCCCGACCTGGGTGACAACGTCAATACATCCTATATCCAGGGTTTGGTGAATGTGGCCGGCAAGATGGTCATTCTGCTGGATATCAACGAACTGCTCGGTTCCGACACCATTCCCGATGTGTCAGCGCTACAGGAATTGAAGAATTTATCCGATTCTCACTAATGGAGAAGCGAAACAATGGACATGTTGCAAAGGCTGACTGGCACTCAACGTAACTGGTTATTGGTGGGATTGCCCACGCTGGCGTTTCTGCTGTTCGCGGGGGGTAGTTGGAATTACATTCAGGCCGGCATGGCGGCAGAGGGCGGCAGCGTCACGGGTGTCATGATCGTGGCGTTGCTATTGTTGGCAACCAGTCAGGTTTTTCTTTTCACTTCGTCCGGTCAGGCGGATCGTGATGCCGAGCGTCTGCGCCGTAGCCTGGAAGTATGCCAGGCCAATGTCATGATCGCCGACAATGATTTCAACATCCGCTACATGAATGAATCCGTGCGCGACATGATGCAGCGCAACGAAAGCAAGTTGCGGGAAGTCCTGCCTACCTTCGATGCCCGTCGATTGATCGGCGTCAACGTCGATACGTTTCACAAAAATCCATCCCACCAGCGTCGCATGGTCGCAGGATTGACTACGCCGTACAAAACCAATCTCACATTGAATGGGTTGACCTTCGGTCTGATTGCTACGCCGATCATGTCTGAAAAGGGCGCACGCATTGGTACTGTGGTGGAGTGGTATGACAAAACCGCGGAACTGGCCCACCAGGCCGCCGAGGAAAAAATTTCCGGCGAGAATGCGCGCGTGGCACAAGCGCTGAAAATCTGCGACACCAGCGTCATGATGGCCGACCCCGATCTTCATATTGTGTACATGAATGACGCCGTGTCTCGCATGATGCGCGAAGCAGAATCTGAACTGAAAAAAGTCATTCCCTCGTTCGATTATTCCCGGCTGCTGGGTTCCAATATCGACCAGTTCCACCAGAATCCGGCTCACCAACGCAAAATGCTTGCCAATTTGCGCGAACCTTATCGTACCGACATCAAAGTCGGCACGCTTACCTTTGGTTTGATCGCCACGCCCGTGATGAATGAAAAAGGCTCCCGTCTGGGAACTGTGGTGGAATGGAAAAACAAAACGCTGGAACTGGCACGCATCGATCAGGAACGGCGCGTGGCGGAAGAAAATCAGCGGGTGCGCCAGGCACTGGATAATGTCACCGCAAATGCCATGATCGCCGATCGCGACGGTCAGATCGTCTATATGAACAAATCGGTCCTGCAAATGTTGCAGTCTGCGGAATCTGATATTCGGAAGGAAATGTCACATTTCGATGCCGGTAAACTGCTGGGCGCCAATTTCGACCGGTTCCACAAAAACCCATCGCATCAGCGCCGGTTGCTGGAAGGTCTCACCACCACCTACAAAGCCCAGATCGGGCTCGGCGGCCGCACGTTCCAGCTGGTGGCCAATCCAGTGACCGACCAGAGTGGTGCACGCATTGGTACTGTGGTCGAGTGGGCGGATCGTACCGAGGAAGTCAAAACCGAACGTGAGATCGACCAGTTGGTATCGTCCGCTACGGTTGGCAATCTGGGTGTGCGTCTGGAAGAAGCTGGTAAAGCGGGCTTCATGTTGAATCTGAGCAAAGGCCTCAACAGCCTGATGAACGTATCCGAGCAGGTAGTGAACGACACTATTCGCGTGCTGGATGCTCTGGCCCACGGCAATCTGAATCAGCGTATCGAACGCGAATATCAGGGCACCTTTGGCAAGCTCAAATCCGACGCCAATACCACGGTGGATCGTCTGATCGAAATCATCACCGGCATTGTGGAAAGTGCCAACGCGGTGTCAAACGGCGCTGATGAAATCGCACAAGGTAACGCTGACCTCAGCCAGCGCACCGAGGAACAAGCCTCGTCGCTGGAGGAAACCGCTTCCAGCATGGAACAAATGACCAGCGTCGTGCGGCAAAGCAGTGAAAATGCGAAGGAAGCCAACCTACTGGCTACCGACGCCCGCGACCGTGCCACCAAAGGTGGTGAAGTGGTGGCTCAGGCTGTATCCGCCATGGGCGCAATCAATGCGTCGAGCAAAAAGATCGCCGATATCATTGGCGTCATCGATGAAATTGCCTTCCAAACCAACTTGCTCGCACTTAACGCAGCGGTAGAAGCGGCTCGTGCCGGTGAGCAGGGCAGGGGGTTCGCTGTAGTGGCAGGCGAAGTGCGTAACCTGGCTCAACGTTCCGCCGGCGCCGCAAAAGAAATCAAGGAGCTGATACGCGACAGCGTCAGCAAAGTGGAAGATGGCACCCGTCTGGTGAATGAATCCGGCGATACGCTGCGCGGCATTGTCGATTCGGTGCAAAAAGTGTCGTCGATGATTCAGGAAATCACCGGCGCGGCGATGGAGCAGACCTCGGGCATCGAACAGGTCAATACTGCTATTACCCAGATGGACGAAATGACGCAGCAAAATGCCGCGTTGGTTGAAGAGGCGTCGGCGGCGGGTGAAGCATTGTCAGAGCAGGCACGGCAGCTGATGGGGATGATGAGTTTCTTTTCGGTGGAAAATGTGGCTCGCCCTGGTGGATCCGGACCGGCAGCGGTGCGGTCGCCGCAACGCAATGTTGGCAATGTCGCTCCTGGTCGCGCCAAAGCTCAGCCCGCATCTGTGCAACGTAGCCAGGATGAATGGGAAGAGTTCTGAAACGGTGAGAATCCCCTCATCCGGTTGCACAGGATATAGGGCCTTATGAGTTCTGGCCTGCATCCGCCTCGAACCAACGCTGGTGGTCTGGATTTTTCCAGCCGCGAATTTCCGATGACGGCGGAAGATTTCCGCTTCATCCAGCGGCTGGCGCGAGAACGTACTGGTATTGAACTGGGAGAACACAAGCGGGAGATGATCTACAGCCGCATCGTGCGCCGCATCCGAACCTTGGATTTGATGACATTTCGCGATTACTGCCAATACCTGCAGCAAAATACCGACAGCGAGCTGACCCCGTTCATCAATGCCATCACTACCAACCTGACTGCTTTTTTTCGCGAGCCCCATCATTTCGATTTTCTTTCCCGCACGGCGCTGCCCGAGATCCGGCGCCGTAATGCTGCCAGCCATCGCATTCGCATTTGGTCTGCCGGTTGTTCCACCGGTGAAGAACCCTATTCCATTGCCATCACTTTGCAGCGCAGTCTGGGCAGTGAACCGTGGGATGCGCGGATTCTCGCCACCGATCTGGATACCAACGTGCTTGATCATGGTCGAGCCGGCATTTATGGCGGTGATCGGATGGCGGATCTCGACAAGGACATTCTCAATCAATATTTCACGCTGACGAAAGGCAAAAACCGACACGACGACCGCTATCAGGTCAAGGATGCGTTGCGTGAACTGATCCGCTTCAACCAGCTCAATCTGCTGGAGCAATGGCCGATGCGAGGTCCGTTCGATGTCATTTTCTGTCGCAACGTCGTGATCTATTTCAGCAAGGAAACCCAACGCACGCTGTTTGACCGTTATGCAGATATTCTGGCACCCAACGGATATCTCTGCATCGGTCATTCCGAAAGTCTGCATGGCGTCAGCAAGCGCTTCGAAGCGGTGGGTCGCACGCTGTACCGGAGAATCCAATGACGCAAGAAGCACAACCCATTTTTCTGGTGCCCGACCGACCCCAGCCACGCGCACCGCGGGGCTTCAGTCACATCAACCGTTATTGGGACAAGCACCAGGGTGTCTACGCGGCGAAGATTCTACCGGGGGAATTCTATGTCAGCACCGCCGGCGAGATGATTGTGACGGTACTGGGATCTTGTATTTCAGCCTGCATTCGCGATCGCAACAACGGTATCGGTGGCATGAATCATTTCATGTTACCCATGCAGCGGGAAGCCACAACAGCTAATCCAACGCTCGTCAGCGAGTCCGCCCGTTACGGTAATTGGGCGATGGAATACCTTATTAACGAAATCCTGAAGAACGGTGGCGACAAGCGCAATCTGGAAGTGAAGATCTTTGGCGGCGGCCGCGTACTCGAGAACATGCAGCAGATTGATGTGGGGCAGCAGAATATCCAGTTCGTGCGTCGCTTCATCGTGCACGAGGCCCTCTATTTGGCAGCCGAAGACGTGGGTGGCATCTACCCGCGCAAGGTGCTGTATTTTCCCGACACGGGTTCAGTCAAAGTGCGCAAGCTCAAAACCACCCGCAACGATGTGGTGTTCGAGCGGGAACGCAATTACGCCCATACCCTTACCACCCGGCCCGCCCAGGGCGATATCGAGTTGTTCTGAACCATGCTCACCACGCGAGAAAGTCGGGAAGGGAAAATCGGCGTGCTGGTGGTGGACGATTCCGCCGTTATTCGCCAACTGCTCACACAGATCATCAATGCCGAGTCTGACATGGAGGTGGTGGGAACCGCTTCCGATCCGCTCATCGCCCGGGACAAGATTAAGCAATTGAATCCCGACGTGCTCACTCTGGACATCGAAATGCCGCGCATGGATGGCATCACCTTCCTGCGCAATCTGATGCGGCTGCGGCCCATGCCGGTGATCATGATCTCCACCCTCACTCAGGTGGGCACCGACATCACGCTGGAAGCCCTCGATATCGGCGCTTTCGATTTCCTGCCGAAGCCGCGCGAGAATCTGGGTCGGGGTCTGGTGGAATACGGCGAAGAGATCGTGAACAAGATTCGCGCCGCGGCCCGCGCCAACATCCGTCAATTGGAACGTCAGGGCGAACGCGCGTCTGCGCCGATGACAAAACCCACGTCCCGCCTGCCGGATTACAGCCCACGCTCCGATGCATTGATTGCCATTGGCGCATCCACTGGCGGTACGGAGGCCATCAAGGAAGTGCTGTTGCGGCTACCGGAAAATTGCCCACCCGTCGTGATCACCCAACATATTCCCCCCGTGTTCAGTACCTCCTACGCCATGCGCATGGACCGCACCTGCGCCATGCATGTGCATGAAGCCAGCGCTCATCAAAAGCTGCTGCCAGGGAACGTCTATATTGCCCCCGGCGATTTTCACCTGCAGGTGCGGCGCAGTGGCGATGGTTGGGTGACAGCTCTCAGCAATGCCGACAAGGTCAACCATCACCGGCCGTCGGTGGATGTCATGTTCGATTCCATCGTTGAGCTTGGCTTGGGCAGCACCATTGGCGTGCTTCTCACCGGAATGGGTGCTGATGGTGCACAGGGTTTGTTGCGCATGAAGCAGATCGGCTGCCACACTATTATTCAGGACCAGGAAACGTCGGTGGTGTGGGGTATGCCGGGCGCGGCTTTCCAACTTGACGCCCACAGCGAAATGAAACCCCTCGACGCCATCACCGCGCGCCTGTTGACCCTGACCAACCAACGCATTCGCTCCCGGGAAGCCTGACGCCCCATGCCCGCCGATCCGTTTACCCGCTATACGCTGGCTGCCATCGCCGCGGTCTGCAGCCTGTTGGCATTGATGCTGTTGCATGGCGAAGGCGCTTCCAGCGCGCCGCTGCTGCTGGTGCTGGTATCCGGCGTGCTCTGGTGTTTGGCCTTGGGTGTATCGGGTACACAGAAATCTGAAGCAGAGAAGGGTGGGTTGTCTCACGGGCATGACACCGCGCCGCTGGATCCCATGACCGATCCCCTGGGCCGGTTCTTCAACCATCTGCTGGGCAGCCTAGATCAGACCTGGCTGGTATTCCGCAAACATTTCCGGCACACCGAAAAATCATTGCACAATGTTGATGCATCACTGCAGAAGGCCATGGAGCTGACTCGCAACACCGGGCTGTTGGCGGCCAACGCCATGGTAGCCTCCGCAAGCAGTGGCGAGATTGGTCGTGGCTTCGTCACCGTATCCCAGGATCTGATCGACATCAGCGCGCGTTCCGGTGGCGATCTGCAGCGGCTGCAACAATTGGTGAGTAACCTGGCCCACGAGTTGGACCGGCTGGGTTCCCTGGTGGAGCATCCGCTGGAATTCTGGGTCGTCTCCAGCGCCGGCCTGCCTGTGCGCGAGCTGATCAATCTTCGCGCCGGCATTGCCGTGTGCCAGCACGAACTGCGTGCGCTGGCCGAGCGTTACCGCCGTTCGCCACAACAGGATGTCCGCTGGTTGCAGTTGGGCGACGCCATCAAGCGCTTGCTCAACGAGTTGATCAATACCCTGTTTCAGCTTGAGTTGCACCTCGATGATGTGTTATCTGATATGCGCCTGTTGAAGCTGGCCGAAGGGCCTGGATCGGGGCATCAAATTGTTGAAATAAAAGACAGAATACAGATCACCCGCGAGCCAGGAGGGCTGCCACAAAAATTTATCTCGTAATTTGCCTTGGCAAGACGTTTTTAGTCTATGCTCTTAATAATTGACGGTTTTTAAAGACCCTTCAGGGTATTTATTTGTTTCGTTTTAAAGTTAACCTGCTTCTTCTTGAGGTGTAGATAATGGCGATTTGGTCTACTGAAGCATCCTCGGGTGAACTGACGATCAAAATTCAGGGTCGTTTCGATTTCAGTGCTCATCAGGAATTTCGGGACGCTTACGAAAAAGTATCGGAAGAACCCAAAGGCTATATAGTGGACATGAAGGAAACCACCTATTTGGACAGTTCCGCTCTGGGCATGCTGTTGTTGCTGCGGGACCATGCTGGTGGTGATAACTCCCACATCGAGATTGTCAACTGCAATCCGGACGTGAAGAAGATCCTCACGATTTCGAATTTCGAGCAGTTGTTCACTATCCGTTGATCCGCTATCTCTGCATTCGCCTTCCGGTGAATGCAGAGAATCCTCCCAACTCATGGATACCGTCGCGCTGACAGTCGCATCCTCGGAAGGACCGCAGGAAGTTCTGCGTATTCTGATTGCCGACGATAACGATTCCGACCGCCTGATTCTGCAAACCATCGTCCGCAAGGAAGGCCATACCGTCTACACGGCCCGTGATGGTCAGGAAGCTATCGATATCTTCCGCGAGCAATCCCCTGACATCGTGCTGCTGGACGCCCTGATGCCCAACGTGGATGGCTTTCAGGCCGCCCGTACCATCAAGGCCCTGGCGGGTGATGATCTGGTTCCAATCATTTTTCTGACCTCCCTGCGTGATGCCACGTCCCTGGCGGACTGTCTGGCGGCCGGTGGCTTGGACTTCCTCAGCAAGCCCTACAATCGCATCATCCTGCAGGCCAAGATCAAGGCCTTCGCCAGCATGCGTCGCTTGCACGAAACCGTGCAGCGCCAGCGCGACGAAATTTCCTTGCATAACGACCGCCTGATCCACGAACAGGAAGTGGCGAAGCAGGTGTTCGACAACATCGCCCACCCTGGCTGTATCGACGCGCCGAACATTAAGTACCTGTTGTCTCCCATGGCCGTGTTCAACGGTGACCTGGTGCTGGCGTCGCGCAAACCGTCCGGTGGGATGTATGTATTCCTGGGCGACTTCACCGGCCACGGTTTGCCGGCTGCCATTGGTGCGATGCCGGTATCCGAGATTTTCTACGGGATGGCGCAGAAGGGCTTCTCCCTGCAGGACATCCTGCGCGAGATCAACAAGAAGCTGAAACGCATTCTGCCCGTGGGCGTGTTCTGCTGCGCCTGCATGTACGACCTGAGCTTTCGCAAGCGTTCTGCCGAAGTCTGGATCGGCGGCCTGCCGGATGTGCTGGTGTATCGCAAGGGCAATCGCACCATCGAGAATCTGAAGTCCCGCCACCTGCCTCTCGGCGTGGTGGACAACGACCGCTTCAAAAACGAAACCACCGTCATTCAGCTGGATTTCGGCGACAAGATCTATCTCTGGTCCGACGGCATCATCGAAGCCACCAACGATCAGGGTGAAATGTTCGGCGAGGACCGGGTGCGTGATGTCATTGCATCCACGCCTGATGCCGAGGCCATTTTTTCCGCCATCGAGGCTGCTGTAGAGAAACACGCTGGTCGGGGCGAGCAGGATGACGATTACACCATGGTGGAAGTGACCATGGTGAACGAAGAAGACATGGGCGAGTACTTTGCCGACCGTGGCAAATCGTTCCTCGCAGGCGGCCCCAAAGACTGGAGCATGACCTATGAGCTGCGTCCCCAGACGTTGCGTGAATTCAACCCGCTGCCGCTGATCACGCACCTGCTGATGGAAGTGCCGGGTCTGCGTCCACACAGCGGCAAGATTTATACGATCCTGTCGGAGCTCTATTCCAATGCGCTGGAGCATGGCGTGCTGGGTTTGCACTCGGAATTAAAAGCCTCCGCTGACGGCTTTGCGCGTTATTATATGGAGCGCACCAAAAAGCTCTCGGATTTGTATGAAGGTTCGGTAAAATTCTACGTCGATCATCATCCGGTGAAGGACGGCGGCGTGCTCACTATTTTGGTGGAAGACACCGGCCCTGGCTTCGATTTCAAATCCAAGGAACAGGTCAGTCACAAAACAGAAGGCTATAGCGGTCGCGGCATCCCGCTGATCCGCACCATGTGCCGTTCTGTGCGCTATCTGGAACCTGGCAACAAAGTGGAAGTGGTGTTCGACTGGCATGTTGATGTTTAAACCATAAGGATCAAGGTATGAGTACGAACCCCGAACGGCACGTGGATGTCGGCGCGTTGCAGGATCTCAAGGACATCATGGAAGGGGAGTTCAAAACCCTGATCGATACCTTTATCTCGGATTCCAGCAGCAAGCTGGAGGAACTGGCGGCGGCGGTGGCGACAAATGATGCCGATGCATTGCGCAAGGTGGCGCACAGCCTGAAGGGTTCATCCAGCAATATCTGCGCGGGGGAATTGTCCGAGCTGGCGCGCCAATTGGAGTTCATGGGCAAGGAAGGCTCCACTCAGGGATCCATCGACATTCTGCAGCGCATGCGCGACGAATTCGCTACGGTTGCGTCCATCCTCCAGGAACACGTCTGATTCCCGCATGCAAAAAACGAGTGGAAATAAAAAAGCCACTCCAGGAGGGAGTGGCCGGGTGGGCTATCGGTGTGTTTGCAAGGTTCGGACGTTGGAGAACGCCCTGATTTTTTTGTCTAGCTCTCGCTGTTGTGATTGATGGGTTCTGACTGCACCGATAGCCGGCGGGGCCCAGCCACTCTCAAACTTTAGAAAAATTCCCGGTATTCCTTATCCTCTCCTTCAAAGCTGGCTTCCAAATGGCGGGAATGCATCGTGTTGCGAGCGCGATTTTCCTGTTGCGGCGTGTAGGCATCCACCATCATCAGCGTATCACCCTGTTCCAATGCTTCATGGAAGCGGGCGATGTGATGATTGTCGTGCGATATGCCGACGATGCCGCCAATCCAGGCACCGTGGAAGGTGAACATCACGCACACGAACAGGAAGGCCCAGACATTCATGTAATGGCCCAGCTCCGATGCCATCAGGTAGGAGGCGAACAGAACGCCGATACCCAGCCCGATGATGGCGCCATAGGTGCCGCTATGTTGCAGGTCCCGTTCCTGGAATAACGATGTGGTGTGTACCTTCGCCAATTGCAGCGAGCCGGCGTCCTTGCTCATGAAATGTAGCTGGCCGTCATTGAGGCCAACATCGTGCAAGTCGTCAGAAATGGCTTTCGCCGGTTGGGTGCCACGGAAAAGATAATAAAGTCGCTTCATATGCCAAATCCCTCGAGTCCATTCGCACCTAACTATCAGGCAAAAGAGGCGCTTTGTGTAATGATCGTTTTTCATTTACGGCGGCGAACGTTATAACGAGCGGTCACTAAAAAGTGGTTTGCAGTGGTGTTAGCGCTTTTGGTTGTAAGCTTTATTGCGTGACGGAATTAAAATCGCTGCGTAATTCGCCAATCCGTTTCATTTCCACTCAACTCACTCAACTTCCCATCAACCATGGCATTTTTTAAATTTACGGCCGCTTCCACACCAACAGGGATCATTGCGGCCAGGCATCGCCACCTGTCCCGTTTCTCCTCGCGTGTAAAACCATTCACCGTTTTCTTTGACGAAGTGCGAACGTTCATGCAAATGTCCACGACGTCCTTCAGCATCGTACTCAGCCACAAATTCCACGATGCCGGTGTTGTCGGATTCGCTACCCTCGACGCGGTCCAGAATCAGTAAGGCTTGCCATTGGATGCCGGCGAAGCTGCGTTCAATCTGTTGAATTTCGTCCGCGCTCCGTCGTTGTGGATGCAACGTGCGTAACAAATAGGCAGAATTCTGCAGGGCAAACGCACTGTAGCGGGAACGCATCAGTGCTTCTGCCGTCGGCGCCTTTTCCTGGCCGTTGTGGAAACGCCCACAGCAGGTGGACAATGGCAGGGTGCTGCCGCACGGGCAGGAATCATCGGGCATGCGGGAACTCCTCAGGGAAACTCGGGGTAATAAATAAAAAAGGGTGACTAAAAGGTCACAGGGTGGCGATTGCCGATTTTATGTCGTTGTTGAACAGATTGCCCCGCGATACCCCAAAAAACTTGCCAAAGGCAGCCGGAATGGGCAGTATGCCAACACTTTCAAACTGCTGTTTGAAATTTATAAGAGTCACCAATCGTCAAGGAATCCCGGCACACGCGGCGCTCTTGCCGACGCTGGCGGTTTCTGACCCAGTGCGGGAGAAACGTTGATGATATACGAAGGAAAAGCCATTACGGTAAAACCGTTGCAAGATGGCATCGTCGAACTGAATTTCGATCTTCAGGGCGAGTCGGTAAACAAATTCAACCGCCAGACGGTTGAAGAACTGGGCGCCGCCGCTGAAGCATTGAAAGGTAACAACTCCATCAAAGGCATGATCGTCACCAGCGCCAAATCGGTATTCATTGTCGGCGCCGACATCACTGAATTTGTCGATATGTTCAAACTGCCGGAAGAAGAAATCGCCGGCTGGTGCTTGAAGTCCAACCAAGCATTCAACGCCATCGAAGATCTGCCATTCCCCACGGTCACTGCAATCAATGGTATCGCGCTGGGCGGCGGCCTGGAAATGTGTCTGGCCACCGATTACCGCATTCTGTCCGCCAAGGCTGAAATCGGTTTGCCGGAAGTGAAACTGGGTTTGTTCCCCGGCTTCGGCGGCACCGTGCGCTTGCCGCGCGTGATTGGTGTCGATAACGCGGTTGAGTGGATTGCTGCCGGTGGCCAGCACAAGGCCGACAAAGCAATCAAGGACGGCGTAGTGGATGCCGTCGTTGCGCCGGAAAAAGTGCGTGATGCTGCTCTTGCTTTGGTAAAAGAATGCATCGCCGGCAAGATCGATTACAAAGCCCGCCGTCAGGAAAAACTCGATCCGCTGAAACTGCCGCCCATGGAAAACATGATGGCGTTCCAGACTTGTTCCGCGATGGTGGCCCAGCAGGCTGGCCGTAACTTCCCCGCACCGCTGGCCTCCGTGCAAGCCATGCAACAACACGCGGGCATGAAGCGCGATCAAGCGTTGGAAGTGGAAGCCAAAGCGTTCGCCAAAATTGCCAAAACGCCGGTTGCCACTTCGCTGGTTGGTATTTTCCTGAATGACCAGGCGCTGAAGAAAACCGCCAGCAAGTGGGAAAAACAAGCCAAGCCGGTGGCACAGGCTGCTGTTCTGGGCGCGGGCATCATGGGTGGCGGTATTGCTTACCAATCCGCTTCCAAAGGCACGCCGATTGTGATGAAGGACATCGCAGACAAAGCCCTGGATCTGGGCATGTCGGAAGCATCCAAGCTGCTGTCGAAAGCGCTGGAAAAAGGCAAGATCGATGGCACCAAATACGGCAAGACGTTGTCTTCCATCCGCCCGACCCTGAACTTCGGTGATTTCGGCGGCGTCGACATCGTGGTGGAAGCCGTGGTGGAAAACCAGAAGATCAAGCAGTCCGTATTGGCCGATGTGGAAAAACAGGTGAAGCCTGGCACTATTCTGGCGTCCAACACTTCTACTATCTCCATCACCAAACTGGCAGAAGCACTGCAGCATCCGGAAAACTTCGTTGGCATGCACTTCTTCAACCCGGTGCACATGATGCCGCTGGTGGAAGTGATTCGTGGCGCCAAATCGTCTGACGAAGCGGTTGCCACCACCGTTGCTTACGCCAAGAAAATGGGCAAGAGTCCAGTCGTCGTGAATGATTGCCCGGGCTTCCTGGTTAACCGCGTACTGTTCCCGTACTTCGGCGGCTTCGGCATGTTGCTGCGTGACGGCGCCGACTTCCAGAAAATCGACAAGGTCATGGAAAAATTCGGCTGGCCGATGGGCCCCGCGTACCTGATGGACGTAGTGGGCATCGACACTGGTGTGCACGCTGCCGCAGTGATGGCAGAAGGTTTCCCCGAGCGCATGAAGCATGACTATAAAGATGCGTCTGAAGTCATGTTCGAGAACAAGCGCTATGGCCAGAAGAACGGCATCGGTTTCTACAAATACGAAACCGACAAGAAGGGCAAGCCGAAGAAAGTAGTGGATCAAACCACCTACGATCTGATCAAACCCCACGTTGCCGCGCCGAAGGAATTCGACGACCAGACCATCATCGACCGTCTGATGATCCCCATGTGCCTGGAGCTGGTGCGTTGCCTGGAGGAAAACATCGTCTCCAACGTACCGGATGCCGACATGGCGCTGGTCATGGGCATCGGATTCCCGCCGTTCCGTGGCGGCGCTCTGCGCTATATCGATTCGATCGGCGTGAAGGCCTTTGTAGAACTGTGCGACAAATACAAAGACCTGGGCGGCCTGTATCACCCCACTGCCAAGCTGCGTGAAATGGCCGCCAAAGGCGAGTCGTTCTACAAGTAACGTGCGGATAGCCAAGGAGACATGAAAATGAGTTTGAATCCAAGAGATGTAGTCATTGTCGACGCTGTCCGGACCCCGATGGGTAAAACCAAGAACGGTCAGTTCCGTCACGTGCGTGCGGAAAAACTGTCGGCTGAGCTGATCAATGCGCTGAAAAAGCGTAACGCCAACTGGAACGTGGCAGAAACCGAAGACGTGATCTGGGGTTGCGTAAACCAGACCCTGGAGCAGGGCATGAACATCGCCCGCAACATCGCAATCCTGGCGGATCTGCCGCGCAACGTGGCGGGTCAGACCGTCAACCGTCTGTGCGGTTCTTCCATGCAGGCGCTGCAATCTGCGGCACAAGCCATCCAGACCGGCAACGGCGACGTGTTCGTCATCGGCGGCGTGGAGCACATGGGCCACGTCGGCATGATGCACGGCATTGACCTGAATCCGGAGATGTCCAAGTACATCGCCAAAGCCTCCAACATGATGGGCCTGACGGCAGAAATGCTGGGTCGCATGCACGGCATTCAGCGCTCGCAAATGGATGAGTTTGCGCTGCGTTCGCATAAGCTGGCGTGGGAAGCCACTCTGGAAGGTCGCTGGAAAAACGAGATCGTGCCCATCGAAGGCCACAACCCTGATGGTTTCAAAACCCTGTGCGAAATCGACGAAGTGATTCGTCAGGACGCCAGCCTGGAAGCGTTGGCTGCACTGCCGCCCGCATTCGATCCGAAAAATGGATCGGTGTCTGCCGGTTCGTCGTCGGCGCTGTCTGACGGTGCTTCCGCAATCCTGGTGATGTCGGCTGAGCGAGCCAAGGCTCTGGGTCTGAAACCCCGCGCCAAAATCCGCTCCATGGCGGTTGCGGGTTGCGATGCGGCGATCATGGGTTACGGTCCGGTTCCGGCTACTCAGAAAGCGCTGAAACGCGCTGGCCTGACCATCGACGATATCGATTATGTTGAGCTGAACGAAGCCTTCGCCGCGCAGAGCTTGCCTTGCGTGAAGGATCTGAAGCTGATCGATAAAGTGGACGAAAAAGTGAACCTGAACGGTGGCGCAATTGCACTGGGCCATCCTCTGGGATGCTCCGGCGCGCGTATCGTTGGCACGTTGTTGAACGTGATGGAATGGAAAGGCGGTACTCTTGGCCTGGCCACCATGTGTATCGGTTTGGGGCAGGGCATCGCTACCGTTATCGAGCGCGTATAAGCGGTCCACATCAGCGGTCCAAATCAACGGCCGCTAGCAACTGTGTGAAAAGAAAAGCCCGGGCCCGAAATGGCCTGGGCTTTTTTATGTCGTTTTTTTGTCTGGCATCAGCATTCTTTGAGCGCTGTGACTGGCTTTGCTCATCATTGGCCTGCCAGGTCTGGACCTCGTGGCAACGGAATGTGCTAAGGTAGTCGGGACCGGTTCTGGCAGCACAGATACCGGTCATGGATGCGGCTGCCGCGGCGGCCGAGGGCAAACACGACGGAGGAAGACATGAAATCGGTTCCCACCCTGGCCACCACCATGACCCCGTTTCCCTATTCCATCGACATCAATCAGCCGCTGAAAGATGCGGTCGCTATGATGGAAGAGCACGGCTTTCATCATCTGCCGGTGACAGAAGATGGCAATCTGGTGGGTGTGGTGTCGGATCGCGACATCAAGTACGTGGACTCTCCGTTTTCCAACGCGTCTGTGCGGGATGAATTATTCGTAAAAGACATCTACACCAGCCGGGCCTTCGTGGTGGATATTCACGACGCAATGGAATCTGTGCTGAAAGTCATGGCGGAAAAGCATCTGGGTTCGGCGCTGGTCACCAAGAATGGCAAACTCGCGGGCATTCTGACGCACAATGATGTTTACCGTAAATTCGCCGAGGTGATTCAGAAACTGAAGGCCAGACCCGAAGGCAATGACGCGGCCTAAGCTAATTCATATGAGCAGACGCAAGTCGTATGAGTAGGCGCAATCCTTATTTTGATCCTGCCAAGTATCATCACCAACCCAATGGTTTCCGCAATCCGCCAGGCAGCCCACCTGGGCATCGTCTTAGTATTGAGCTAGCACGGGAAGCGGCGCATTTTCTGGGAGAAATCCGGCGTCTGGTGGGAGACTATCCATTCCCAGCTGAGCATGTGATTCCGGAACAGGACGCCCTGCAATTGCTGGCGAATACACGGGTGTCGCGCAAAATTACCTGGCTAGGACACGCCTGCTTTTTGATTCACATAGGGGGGCGTGTACTTCTGACCGATCCCTATCTTACCGATTATGCTTCGCCGCTGCCGGTGCGTACCACCAAACGCTTGGTGCCGGCCGCCATCAGCATTCGCAATTTACCAGCGGTCGATACCATTCTGATTTCTCACAATCACTACGATCATCTGGACACGCCGGCGCTGCGACAATTGGCGCAGCGGTTTCCGCATGCTTTGGTGTGCGTGCCGCTCGGCTTGCGCGATCTGGTGCGGGAGCAAGGCTTCACCGATGTGGTGGAGCTGGATTGGTATGACGTCCATCGTGACGATGGCTTGACGGTGACCGCAGTGCCGGCGGTGCATGCGTCCCGGCGTGGTGTGGGTGATACCAATCGCACGCTCTGGTGCGGCTTCTATTTGCAGGCAGAGAATTTCACTATCTACTTCGCGGGTGATACTGCCTATGGTGCTGTATTCCGCGAGATCGGTACCCGCTTAGGCCCGTGCGACTTGGGCTTGGTCCCTATCGGTGCGTACCAACCCCGCGTGCTGATGGCGCCCGTTCACGCCACGCCGGAAGAGGCCGTGCAAATCGGCGAGGACCTGCAGGCCCGCCGTTTGATTGGCATGCACTGGGGCACAATACGCCTCACCACCGAGCCCATGCTGGAGCCTCCGCAGCGCTTCCTGGCAGCGGAGTCCCGCATTCCGCGCCAGGTGCTGCGCATCGGCGAAACTCTGGCGCTTGCAGAGACGTAATTATTTCGCGCCGCAACCTGCTGATCCTGCATTCAAAAATTACTTTGTCCAAACGAGTGTGATGTAAGTAGTACGTTCGCACCGCATGATTCGCCTAAAATTAAACAAGTAAATGATTTGTCTCGCGAACAGGTTATGCCGACGGGACAAATGCAGTCATTTGTTCAAGTATTTTTTGGAATACACGCGCCACACATGCTCGACGTATTGAATCCACTCAAACGCCTGATGCACATTCACCATTTCCTGCGGGATTTTGGCAAGCAGGCGCCTAACTGCGAAACGCGCACCGATCTATTCGAAACTCTGTGTCGGCTGGCTGTGGAGCGGGGACGTTATCGCATGGCCTGGGTCGGCATTCTGCACGGCGATCAAATCGTGCCCGTGGCTGCCCACGGTGATGGCGAGCAGTTGATCCGGCAAAGCAAACTGGTGATTTCCGAAGGCCAGCATCTGGATCCGGTCTGCCGTGCCATTCATGACAACGTGTTTTGCGTGATCAACGATGTCGATCGCCATGCAGCAACACCGCCCTGGTTCGAAGATATCAAAGCGCTCGGCGTGAAATCCATCGCGGTACTGCCCGTGCAGTTCAAGCAGAAAGTGGTGGGCATCCTGGCGCTGTATTCAGAGGAGGAAAACGATTTCTCCGATCTGTACACATTCAGCCTAGAAGAGTTGGGCGACGATATTGCCATTGCGTTGGAGCAGATGGATGAATATACCAGCCGTATCGATCTGGAATTACAGCTGAAGCAATTGCATCAAGCAGTGGAATGCAGTGCCACCGCCGTTATCATCACCGACAACAAGGGCTACATCCAGTATGTGAACCCTTATTACGGCGAGCTGAGCGGTTACGACACTGAAGATGTATTGGGCACCAATGTCATCGAGCTGAAAGCCCCGGATGTACCGCAGATCGACGCACGCGAGTTATATGACAGTCTGAACGCGAACAACGAATGGCGCGGTGAGCTGCTGATCAAAACCAGCGATGGGCAGATGAAGTGGACGTATCAACATATTTCCGCCATCCGCGACAAGCAGGGCGACATCACCCATTTTGTCAGCACTGCCATCGATCATACTGAACTGCATTTTGCGCAGGAAACCATTGAAAAACTGGCTTACTACGATGAGCTGACAGGGTTGCCCAATCGCCGTTTGTTCTACGATCGTATCCAGCAGGCCATCAATTCTGCTGAACGGGATGAAGCCCAGTTCAGCGTGTTCTATCTGGACCTGGATGGCTTCAAGAACATCAATGATTCTCTCGGTCACTCGGCTGGCGATCTGTTGTTAAAAACCGTGGCACGCCGGTTGCGGCAGCAGGTGCGGGCGAAGGATACGGTGGCGCGATTGGGCGGAGATGAATTCACTATCATCGTCACTGACGTGAAAGAAACCCGCGACATTACCATCGTCGCCGAGAATGTGATTCGCGCCCTGGCCCAGCCGGTGGATATTGGCGACAAACCCGTGGTGATCACCACCAGTATCGGCATCGCTGTATTCCCTGGCGACGGCAACAGCATCGATCGCCTCACCCGTAATGCTGACTTAGCCATGTATCACGCCAAAGCGCGGGGCAAAAATAATTTCCAGTTTTTTACCGAGGAACTGAATCGACGCGTTCAGGAGCGTATGGCACTCGAACTGCGCTTGCGTGAAGCCTTCCAGGAGCAGCAGTTCAAAGTTGAATTCCAACCCCAAGTGGATGCGGCGGACGGCACTGTGGTCGCAGTGGAAACTTTGATTGCCTGGGACGGCCGCAAGCAGGGCATGCTGACCCGAGCCCATTTCATGCGCACCTTGGAAGAATGCGGCATGATTGATGACGTATTTGAATGGTTGCTGACGGCAGGTGGCCGTCAATGTGCCCAGCTGATGGAGCAGAATGGTCAACGTTTCCGAGTGGCGTTTGGCGTGCCTGCCACCCTGTTCCGCAACGCTGCTAAATTGTATGCCTTACTGGAGCGGTCGCTATCGTTCGCCGGTCTGGACTACCGTCAAGTGCAACTGGAAATTCCCGAAGCCGTGATCAGCGACGACATCGGATCGAGCCTGAAAATTCTGCGGGAACTGCGCAAGCGCGGTGTTACCGTGGCCATCGATAATTTCGGTATGGGCTTTTCGTCGCTGCGCTATCTGCGTCGATTCCGGGTGGATATCATCAAGGTGGACGGCGCTTTTGTGCGGGATGTACTGAGTGACGAGAACGATGCGGCGGTTACTTCAGCCATCATCGCGCTGGCCCATCAACTGGACCTGAAAGTGTTGGCGGAAGGAGTGGACTCGCTCCAGCACGCACAATTTCTTGAGCGTTACTGGTGCGATTTCCTGCAAGGGAATTATATTGCCCGTTCCCTTGATCGGGCGGCGCTGGCGACCTTCCTGCAATCCCGCCACCAGCATTTCTGATGGCGTTGACGCCGCGCTGTTATAGCAGGCATCAACGCGATATCAGGCAAATCAGGCGTCAACCACTACCGACGCGCGGCTGAAGCGCTTGCGGTATTCAGTCGGCGATAACGCTACTTCGCGCTTGAACAGCCGGCGGAAAGAGCTTACATCCAGATAACCCACTTTCTCCGTAATATCGTCCACGCTCATCAGCGTCGATTCCAGCAACCGTTTCGCCTCGTTGATCCGCAGCTTCTGGAAATACTGCTTGGGCGGTTTGCCGGTTGCCTGATTGAAACGCCGAATAAAGGTGCGCGGGCTTACCGCTAGTTTGTCTGCCAGATCCTCCAGCTGAAATTCCTGCGCCAGATTTTGCTGCATCCACAGTACCGCCTGCTGCACCATGTCGTCCTGCTGACGCATATGATGCGACACTGGAATATATGGCGCCTGCGACGAAGATTTATTTTGCAGTAAAATCGTTTTCGCGCACGTCTGCGCCATCTGGCTACCGGCAAATTTCTCGATCATCGCAATGCAAAGATGCAAATAGGCCGTCACCGCGCCTGAGCAGAAAATGTTGTTGTCTTCGGTGACGATTTTTTCCAGATGCAAGTTCACTTCTGGAAACGCTTCACTGAAATGGTGAGCCAGCCACCAGCTGGTCGTGGCCTCGCGCTGATTCAGCAACCCGGTGTCCGCCAGCACGAAAGCGCCGCTGCAGACCGATGCCAGCGTGGCACCTTTCGCATGTTGCTGCAGCACCAACTCGCCGATGGTGCCACGCAGTTCCTGCATCTTGCGGACCACCTCGTTGCCATAAGCGTGGTCGATGCCGGGCACGAAGCAGATGTCAGGATTGCCAATCTGGGAGTAGTCGCCGTTCACCGCAATGCTCACCCCGGTCGAGGTGCGCACGGGCTTGCCGTCCTGCGAATAAATTTTCCACGAAAACAGTTGTTTGTTGGTGTTCTCGCGGCATACGCGCTGGTGAATATTGGCGATGTTGAAGATGTCGATAGGGCCGGTA
The DNA here is from genome assembly GCA_035539495.1 of Dongiaceae bacterium. GTDB lineage: Bacteria > Pseudomonadota > Gammaproteobacteria > Pseudomonadales > Ketobacteraceae > Ch67. The sequence continues at coordinate 794 of DATLII010000721.1, read as the reverse complement.
ACACTTGTACCAAAACATCCATCGAATGCCAAAACTGCCAGTTCAGTAGTCATAATTGCATCCTTTGTGTGGCAAAAAGAGCATTAATGTTGTCATTAATGCCACTTCGTCGTTCCGCAGTCAAGAGCTAATCTGGTCACCGTAGCGACACGCGATTGCCAACACAGGAGGGTTTCGCCATGGCTGCTATCCATTCCGCTTTTCGTGCTGTTTCCGACACCATCAACACTCTGTCCCTGCACGCCGATGCCTCGGCTACCGTCCTGACAGGCCGTGCGGTGTCCCGACCGATGATGGCTTCCGCACTGCAGGATCAGGTGCGCGCCTGGATCGAACACATCATCAAGTTCTCATTGGGTGCTGCGGGTGCGGCGGCGTTGTTGGTGCTGCTGGACGGGCCCGGTCTGCCATTCCTGGGTGCTTTCAGTGCTGGTCTGGGCATGCTGTATCTCGCCAATCTGGCGGACGTGACCCGCTACCGTGATGCCATCTTTTTCATCGTACCGACTCTGTTCATCTGGGGCATGTTGGTGCTGGACCACCACCGGCTGGAATTGGTGGCGCTGACCTGGTTCACCCATGTCTTCATCGGTTTTGTCGGATCCTTCATTCGCACCAGCGGCGGCATTGCTGAACTTCGTATCTGGTCGCTGTTGTTGGGGATCTCGTTGGTGAATCTGGTGTATTTGGCTAGCCAGTTCGGCCTTTGATCAGTTGAAGTAGTAGCGGCATATGTCGAGCGAAGTATTGTTTCATCAGGACGGCGATCGGTTCATTCCCACGCAACTGGCTGG